>NZ_QQAI01000019.1:0-44653 GCF_021023115.1 Psychrobacter sp. CCUG 69069 | reverse complement strand
AACTTCTTTGCTGTTGCGACTCCGGTATGTCCTTGCCGATAGTATGCGATGACTTCTCTCTTAAAGTCCAGATCGTAACGCATAAAAATACCCCATAAGTTGTGTCCAACTTATGGGGGTCAGTTCACGGTTGGGGCTTTTTGACGAAAGCGACTATAGAGGCTTTCTAGGTAGTAAGACCGCCTGACTAAGCTTTTTGCCGTCTTTTTAGCCACCGTGGTACGCGAGTTGTGCTGCCATTTAGTACCGCATTTAATAACGCGGCTAACAAAATTAACACCACGCCCAAATATTGAATCAACGACAGGGATTGATGTAGTAGTAGGATGGCAAGGGCAATCGCGGTCAACGGCTCAAATATAGTAAACACCGATGCGCGAGTGGCAGGGAGCTTTTCTAACGCTTTCATATAGAGTGCAAAGGGCACGACGGTGCCAACCAAAGACAGTCCCAAGGCGTAGCCCCACGTGTGCAATGGTAAAGTTAATAACTGCCCATAAGTATGATAGGTTTCTGGTAGTAATAACAACACGCTGGCACTGATGATAATAGAGGTAAAAAACACCAAAGGTGCGGGGTGTGCGTAGTGCATGGCGCGCTTGCCCAGAACCCCGTATAAGGAGTAGCACATACCGGATAGTAGCCCCAATATAATCCCCCAGTTTATCTGCGCCTCATCGCCTAACATCGTCAAGCCGACACCAGAGACTGCCATGAGTGCCAATAATGCTGACTGCCGCGTAATGGTTTCATTGAGTAAAAAGGCTGAAAACAATAAGCTAAAAACTGGGGCAGTATACAGCAAGGCAACGGCAGGGCCAGCGCCGACGTAGATCACGGCAAAGAAATAGCATACCGACATACTCAGGACACCTATCAAAGATTGAAGCGCCAGCCCAAGCCATTGTTTTGGTCGGAGTTTGACAAGATGTGGCCACAGCTTGGGTAGCATAACTAAAACAAGCAACGCTGCAGTGATGATGCGTAAGATGGTGATTTGCCAGCCACTAAAGCCGATCTGGTTGAGGTAAGTCGAAAAGATACCTAAAGTACCCCAGCAGATTGCTGCTGTAATGATCTGAATGGTGCCTATCCATGACTGCCGCGCTGCCGTTGCGCTGTGGGAGTTTGCCATATCCTGTCTCTTGTTTTTATCTGAGTGTCGCAATGCTCCACGATCTTATAAACGGTTCAGTCCTCTAAGACACGACTGAAGACCACACTAAAATAAGAAAAAAGACAACCCGGTTGAGGGCTGCCTTTTACACGTTTTTTCAGTGTCTCATTAAAGCGTTAATCAATTCCTAACGCAAGTCCGTTTGGTCTAAAATCTGCGTATCATGTTTTGAATGGCAGTCTGCTCTTTATTGCCCTTTAACATCACGTTTTAAAATTTGAATGTCTCGCTTTATACCTGCAATAAAAAATTACTTAGCAAACGCTTAGCGCCTTCGGTGGCAAAAGACTCTGGGTGAAACTGTACGCCTTGAATCGGGTAGTCTTTGTGCGCCAGTCCCATTATTTCATCACCAGCCAATGCCGACTCAGCCAAGCTTAGCTCTGTATGCGCATCATTGGCGACGACGGCAGTGACGGTTAGGCAGTCCGGTAGCGTGTCCGCTTGTACCATTAAAGAATGATAGCGCATGATTTCAACCTCTTGTGGCAATCCTTGATAGATGCCTTCACCATTATGGCGAATCGCTGAAACCTTGCCATGCATCGGCACACTGGCACGTACCACGTCGCCGCCAAACACGTGCGCAATACCCTGCATACCTAAGCAAACGCCCAATATGGGTGTCGTTTTACCCAGTGTTTCAATCACGTCTGCACAAATACCAAAATAAGCGGGATCATCAGGTGCGCCAGGGCCAGGTGAGATGATGATACGATCAAGATTCATCGCCTGTACCTCTGCTAAAGTCACCTCGTTATTGCGTTTAACGATGACGTTGGCAGCTTTACTCCCGTCCATTGTCTGTAAAATCTCACCGATATATTGGTAAAGATTAAAGGTAAACGAGTCGTAGTTATCGATAATTAAAACATTCATGGGTTATAAACTCTTTAATAAAATATAGTCAATTTACGGATGCATAAAACTGTCTAATACCACTTTCATCGCCGACAGTTTACGCTGAATCTCTACATATTCATCCGCTGGATTGGAGTCATAAACATTGCCACCGCAGGTTTGCGCGTAAGCTGACTCGCCGCTGATAAACAAGCTGCGGATGGGAATGGCAAAGATACAATCCCCATTAAAATTAAAGGAGCCGAGTGCCCCGCCATAAGCGCCGCGACCATCTGGTTCTAACTCATTGATGACTTTGATGGCTTCCACCTTGGGCGCGCCTGACAGGGTGCCGGCGGGGAAGTTGCTCGCGAGGGCGCTAAACATATCTTCGTTAGGGTGTAAGATGCCAACGATTTCAGAGGAGATATGCTGTACGTGTGAGAAGCGTTTGATGTCCATTAAGCTACGTACTTTTACGGTGCCAAACTGTGCCACACGGCCAATATCGTTGCGATGCAGGTCGACCAACATATTGTGCTCAGCAATCTCTTTAGCATCATTAAGTAAGGCGCGGGCGAGCTTACGATCTTCGACTACATCAGCGCCGCGCTTGGCGGTGCCAGCTAGGGGATAGGTTTCCATCTCACCTTGACGCAAGCGAAAAAGCAGCTCAGGAGAGGCACCGATGATGCATTGCTGGGCAAATTTCATAAAGTACATATGCGGTGATGGGTTCACCGTTCGCAGTTTGTCATAAATGGGCATCTTGTCACCAGTAATACGATATTTAGATTTAAAACCCACCTCGCATTGAAATATACGTCCAGAGATAATATCTTCTTTTACTTGCATGACGGCCCGGGCATGCTCCTCTTGACTCATGCCATCACCCAAAAATTCAACCTTGGGTGGCTCATAGTTTGGTGTTGGCGCATCAAGTAAGGCTTTGATTTGCTCGATACGGTTGTCTTGCTGAGCGGTGGGATAATAAAAATAGAAAATCTCACCGGTCATCTTATCAAGCGTTAAGCCATCCAAATACACACCAAATTTAAATGGCTCAAAGTCATCGCTGGCTTTGGCATTGAGACTCGGCTCAAAAAAATTCACACTGTCGTAACCCAAATAACCGACCAGACCGCCACTTTGGTCACGAGCAATGACGTGCTGCGGCGTAATCTTGCGCAGTAATTGATAAGGATTGTCGGTTTGATAGTGGCGTGTTTCAGCCGTTTTATTGTCAGTGATGGCAAGGGTGGTGCGATCTAGAGCGGCAACGGTCATGACAGGATCAAAACCAATGGCGTGGTGACGTGATATATGACTCTCTTCGCCTAGTGATTCGAGCAAATAACACGTCTCAAAAGCCCGCTCAATACGTTTAAACAAAGCAAAAAAATCAATATCTTGCGTGAGTTTAATGCGCTTCGGTTTGCTGGGAATATCAATAGGCGCAGGTTGGCTGTGCTGGGGCGTCGTAGAAATCATAACAAAATCCGAAATCATGTAAATGGGTGTCAGCTAAAAAGAAGAAAAATGTAGACAGAGTGCTTGCGTGCTTCAAGAGCCTTGCCTATGGGTCGCGAGCAAGGCACTGACGTCATGACTTTGCATGGCTTTAGCGCCTCGCGAGACCGTGGCAATACCGACGCCTAACTGCTCAGCTATATCACGCTGGGTTGCACCGCACTCTAACAAGTCAAAAATACGGATACGATTGGCAATCTCGTGTTGCTCTTTGTCCGTCAATAGCGCCCTGAATAGCACTTCGATATCGGTGCTGTCATGACAATTTGCTAAATGTTTTAATAAACTGTGATAGGGGTTAGTACTCATAATAGGTGTTCTTCATAAAAGAAAAAAATAGAGCGCTAGTCATTAGCTTGTTTCAGTATTCTAGTACAATAGTACATAAAAAACAAGTCATGAAAAAGGACACTCGTAATCTACCATAATAAAACCGTTTATTCCTCTCAAATGATTGCCACTCTACAGTTTCAAAAAAAACATCACGCCTCTAACGCTAACTAGCTGTCTATACCTGTGCTTCTGTCCTTATCTTCTCAAGAGTTAAGTAAGACAAGATAGGAAATTTCTCACATTAATTATTGCCATATTGTTAATACTTCGTTATTATGCCTCTCATTATTGAATGCTAACAATTATCATTAACATTGCTATTTGTATGCAAAGTTTGGTTGTTATCAAGACGCCAAACTGTCTAAAAGACAGTTCTCAAAAATAAACAGACCTCAAAAATTCTAATCCTGATAATAAAGCGAGTGTGTGATGCGTGAAGTAAAGCTAGCTAATCAATTGACGGTATTGTCCATGGGCGTGGCAGCGGTACTATGGTCACAAGCAGCCAGTGCCGCCACGGTAGAAAACCTACCAAATACGACCTTACAGACCATCACAGTGACTGCCAATAGCTCGGTACGTGACAATGTGCAAGAGGGCTCTGTTTATATAGATGATTACACTCCAGCTGCTCAAGCAAGCCATTTGAGTGATTTTTTAGAGGTAGTGCCAGGCGTTAGTGTCGGTGGCACGTCGTCGGTTAACCAGCGTATACGGGTGCGCGGACTTGATGACACCAATCTAAAAGTAACGATTGATGGCGCTCGTCAAGAGGGTGCTTTGTTTTATCATATGGGCGACGTCACGATTGATCCAGATTTGTTAAAACAAGCCGAGGTCGCGGTTGGTAATAACTCAGTGACACTTGGTAACGATGCCATCGGTGGTGCCGTGGCTTTTGAGACAGTGGATGCCGCAGACTTGCTTAAGCCGGGTCAAAAAATTGGCGCCAAATTGCACGCAGGCTATGGCAGTAACAATGATGAGCTATTGACCTCTGCCACCGTCTATGGCGCACCAGCAGAGAACGTCGATTTACTCGCGTATTATGGTAAGCGTGATGCCGAGGCGGGCGAAGACGGTGAAGGTCGCAAGATTCAAACCGAAGATAGTGAAGGCGAAAACATCCTATTAAAAGCTGGTGCTCATATTGCCAATGATCATCGTGTTGGTGCTAGCTTTAGCCGTACTGAGAATAAAGGAAAGTTCCCCCTACGTCCTGATTTTCCTGCCGGTGGTTGGAACCCCATTATTCCGCAAGAAGTCAAGCGTGATACTTATGCACTCGATTATAACTATAACCCAAGTAATC
Organism: Psychrobacter sp. CCUG 69069; assembly: GCF_021023115.1. Taxonomy (NCBI): domain Bacteria; kingdom Pseudomonadati; phylum Pseudomonadota; class Gammaproteobacteria; order Moraxellales; family Moraxellaceae; genus Psychrobacter; species Psychrobacter sp. CCUG 69069. The sequence goes on along the minus strand of NZ_QQAI01000019.1, from coordinate 39,461 downwards.
GCTTAATCGACGTTGATACCAATGTGTATCAGTCAAAGACTCAGATTTTACGTGATTCTGATTATCTGAAAAATCCTGGCTTTGAGTTTGATGCACAGGTAAAAACCACAGGCGCTAAGGTACAAAACACCAGTGTGATAGACAGCAGTATTATTGATGGTATCACTGGTACACATAAGCTGATTGCTGGTATCGAGCATTATAAAAAAGAGTCTGACTATAATAGTGTCCAGCGTGGTACTACCATACCTGTCAATGGTACGGATGAAGCAAAAAACACCTCCGTTTATTTAGAAGATCAATGGCAGGTGGGCAAACTGAGCCTAACGCCGGGCGTGCGTTATGACCGCTATGAGTCACCAGAGTTTGTCTCTGGCGGTAAGACTTATGACAATGTCGTCGGCGCGCTCGCTGCCAGTTACGAAATTGCGCCCCGTACACAAGTTTTTGCCAGCTATACCGAGCTGTTTAATGGCCCAGACTTAAGCCAAGCTATTTTTAACTCAAATGGTGCTGGCACCTATGTCAACAGTGACCTAAAAGCAGAAGAAGGCGCTAACGCGGAAGTGGGTATTACCACGACGCTACGCGACTTGACCATCGCTGATGACGCACTCCAACTAAGTGCTAAGTACTTTGAGACCGATATTGAAAATTATATTGAGTTTGTCCGCGCAGGGGACGGGAGAGTTGGTTTAGATTGTACGACAGGACAATTAAACGGTAGCTGCCAAGGCGTCATCAATAAAGATGAAGATTATAAGATTAAGGGCGTAGAGCTTGCTGCTGATTATAGAACGAATAATTTTAGCATGGGTCTAAGCTATGAACGTGCCCGTAGTGAAGGTGAAGATACTGGTTATAGCATCTCCTCAGTAAGCGGTAGCAGCTCTGAGTCAGGTGACAAATACATGGTCAACCTTGGTTATGCGCCAACAGACACGACAGAGCTTGGCTGGCGCAGTACCTATGTTGCTTCATTGACGCCTAACACTGGTGGTGATGATATCAAAAAACCCAACTATGATGTGCATGACATTTTTATGAGTTATTCACCAAAACAAGTTGAGGGCTTAAAAGCGACGGTTGGGGTGTATAACCTCTTTGATGAAACCTATGCCAGCCATGCATCACGCATCGTTAAGCCTCGGGAAGATGGTGCTTTAAGAACTGACTTTGAGATGGGTCGTAACATCAAAACCTCTTTAACGTATCAGTTTTAGTACTACGGTAACCTAATGGTAGTTAAAAAGTCAGCTGTCTTTATAGGAGAGCTGGCTTTTTTATTGCCAGTGAGTTTTTAACGAGGGGATAGCCGTTATAAAAACCATTTTTAACAGGCCATTAAAATAATCACTTAATAAAGAACCAAGATCAATGATTTCATTTCATATGCGCCAAAGCTGCCTTTGGATTCATCGTTATACCGGGCTTGCTATGGCAGCCTTTTTAATTGTCACTGGTATCACAGGTACGCTCTTGGCATTTCATGACGAGCTGGATGAGGTGTTTAATCATAAGCTTGCTCACATCGAAGCGCAGCCAAAGCCGCTGCTACCGATAGCTGTACTGCATGATGGTGTGATCAGCGCCTATCCAGACTATAAGTTTTCTAGCATGCCAACCTCACTATCGACCACCCAATCAGCAGTGTTTTCGGTAGATAGGATGCGAGGGCAGGCCGCCAAAAACACTGCTAAAGCGCCATTTCAGGAAGTGTATGTCAATCCTTACGACGGCCATATCATTGGTACACGTAATAAGGATGAGTGGGCATGGCAAAACACCATGTGGAAAGTGTTTTGGTTGCATCGGGATTTATTGCTTGGCGATATTGGCAAATTGGTACTGGGTATTGTGGCACTGGTTTGGACAATTAACTGTTTTATCGGCTTTTATCTCACCTTTCCAAGAGCGGTTAAATCACATAAGTCCAAGCAAGATGCGCGTCAGACTTTATCTGGCAAAAAGCGTGCTTCTTTACTGAAGCGCTGGCTGCCTGCATGGAAAATCCGGCGTAAGACCAATACCTTTAAGCTAAATTATGATTTGCATCATGCGTTTGGTTTGTGGCTGTGGCTCATGCTATTTGTCATCGCTTGGTCAAGCGTTGGTTTTAACTTAAAGTCGGTGTATCAGCCAGTCATGCAAGCAGTGGTAGGACTAGAGGGGAGAGAAGGGAGAGCACCCCAACCAAGCGCCCCCGTACCAACAGTCAAGTCGCCCAGCAGTGCAACGGTCGCTGGTACGAATGTGGTGAGCAAGGCCGATAGTATCGCGTATCTCAGTGCCCAGGCTGAGATTGCCGCTCACCGTCATGGGGCCCGCGTACAAGAACTACTGGGTATACGCTGGATGGAAGAAGACAACCAGTGGCAGATGCGTTTTAAAACGGATAAAGACATCGGTACGCACGGCGGGGCCTCATCAATTACGGTGAATGCAGCAACCGGTAAGGTTGAGCGCGTTCATTTTGGTAATCAAAGCGCATTTGGCAATAAAGTAGACCAATGGTTAGGGGCGCTGCACATGGGCCACATTGGTCAAGGGTGGGGACACCGATTGTATCAAGTGTTTTTAGCGATGATAGGTTTGGCCGTGACGGTGTTATCAGGTACTGGGGTTTATCTGTGGTGGAAAGGTCGACAGCAACGGGCAAAAGCGTTGCAAAAGGTGACGAGATAAATGCAAACAGGGCTGGTGCCAGATACGCCAGTCCTTACACGGTATCGACAATCACCGGACGATCTTGATGACTCAATACAGTCACATCGACGTTATACAGCGCTTTCATGGTTTCTTTGGTCAGGACATCGGCGGGCTTACCAACCGCCATCACTTGACCGTCTTTCATAGTAACGACGGTATCCGCGAACTGCGCGGCTTGATTGATATCATGTAGGACAATCACGACAGTTTTTTGTTGACTGTGGCTCAACTCACGTAGCTCACGCATCAGACGGCCAGCATGGTACATGTCCAAGTTATTGAGCGGTTCATCGAGCAATAGATAAGGCGTGTCTTGACAGACAATCATCGCAATCAATACCCGTTGGCGTTGACCACCCGACAAAGTCGATAAAAACCGCTCGGCTAGGGGCTCAAGCTCAAAGCGTGCGATCACTTCCTGTACTTTTTGCTGATCCTCACTTGTTGGTTGTCCTTGATGATAAGGATAGCGCCCAAACATCAATAGCTCATGCACCCGCAAGCGCCCTTGTACTTGATTGTCTTGTCCGAGCATGGCGACGGTTTTAGCCAACACTCTTGCATGACAGCTTGCAATATCATGCTCACCGAAACTCACTTGTCCCGTCTGTAGTGGTTGCAAGCGTGACATGACTGAAAACAAGGTAGATTTGCCCGCCCCATTGGGGCCGATTAGGGCAATGATTTGGGCACTTGGTAAAGACAACGTCACGTCATGTAGGATTTGCTGTTTACCAATGTGGTGCGAGATATTATCTATTTTAATCATAGCGTTTCTTGTGTTTATCGAATGGTAAATGGTCTTATTTTTAAGGCAGTCATGAAGTATGAGCGGCACTGTTTATTAACGACGCTGTTTATTAACGACGCTGTTTATTAATGACGCTGGGTCATAAAAATCAATAATAAAAATACTATCCCGCCTGCTAACTCAATGACGACCGATAGTACCCCGGCCATGCCCAGTACTTGCTCAAATACAGTCTGACCGAGCACTAAGCATATCATTGCCACCAAGCTGACCAATATCAGGCGCTCACTATGATACATATGGCGAGCGATACGGTTGGTCAACGCGCAGACTAATAAACCAAAAAAGGTTACAGGCCCGACCAGTGCGGTGGCAGTGGCGACCAACACCGCGATGACGGTTAGTAGCCCAAATGCTAAGCGTTGATAGTTGATGCCAAGGTTGGTGGCTTGTGCTTTACCTAACATCAATACATCGCACTGATAGCGCCAACGCCAAATAAACCACCCGCTAATGAGGCAAATAAATAAGCTGATACCAAGCAGTTGTGGATTCACCGTATTAAATTGGGCGTAACTGGCAGACTGTACCACGACGAAATCATCGGGATTAATCAGCCTTGCAATCAAGGCCGATAAGCTGCGAAATAACACCCCAAAGATCACGCCTACCAATATCAATCGGGTCAAATCTTGACTGCTTTTTGAAAATAGCAATTGGAATAACAACAAGGACGCGCCAAACATAAGGACAATTTCAAGCGTAAATTTGGCAATGGGATTGATACTAGTAAAGCTAATTGCACCCAAAAAGAAAACCAACAAGCTTTGCAGCAACACATACAGCGAGTCAAAACCCAATAAAGAGGGGGTTAAGATAGGATTGTGCGTCAAGGTTTGAAACAGTAATGTTGAGACGCCAATCGCATAGCCGACCACCATCAAGGCCAGTAGTTTTTTTCCTCGAAGCGGCAGAGCAAAATCCCAATGCCCATTGACATTGAGCGTTAAAAATAGCGTCATTGAGACAAGCAGTATAACGGCTGCAATTGATTTTGGATGGTTGGCGATAAATGCCCAAAATTGGGTTAAGTGACTTTGTCCCGTAGCCGATGAGTATTGATCATTTATCGCTGGGCTGGTATGGGTAGAGTCAGACTTTGTAGAGCTAGGCCTAGACGGTGAAAGCATGTTAAATCCTATGGTGCCAAGCTTATCTAATCAAACAAAATAACGATAAAATAAAAAAACATAATAAGCGGTAATAAGTGCTTATCGTTCAGAGGGGGCGCGCAGCAATAGCCATAAGAACAGCACCGTACCGACCACACCAAAAACAGTGGCGACAGGCACTTCAAATGGATAGCGAATAGTACGCCCAATAATATCGCACAATAAGACTGCCGATGCCCCTAACAGCGCAACTGCTGGCAGGCTACGGCGTAATTTATCCCCCATCACGCGGCTAACAATATTGGGAACGACCAAGCCAATAAAAGGGATCATACCAACCGTCACGACCACCACAGCGCTCATCATTGCCACCATGCCGACCCCAAGCCACGTGACCTGTCGTTTGCTAATGCCTAAGTTTAGCGCGATATTATCACCCAGACCGACGATGGTCAGCTTGTCAGCAATAATGTAAGCTAGGATACACAGTCCGCCCGTCAGCCACAAAAGCTCGTAACGCCCTGCCAAGACCCCAGAAAAATCACCAAATTGCCAAACACTGAGCATCTGTAACGACTCGGTTTGATAAGCGATAAACGTGGTCACCGCCTCAATGATACCGCCAAAGACAATACCAATCAGTGGGATCATCAAAAAATCAGTCGGTGGAATACGGTGAATCAGCAGCATAAATAACATCATGCCAAACACGGCCGCGATGGTGGCCACGCCCATTTTTATAATGAGTGCGCTGGCTGGAAACAGCAAACTGACCACCAACAGTCCAAGTGCCGCGCTTTGGGTCGCACCGACCATCGATGGTTCAACGAAGCGGTTTTTTAGTACCACTTGAATGATCATGCCTGCCACTGCCATAGCAATACCAGTCAAGATAATGGCAATGGTCCGTGGCATGCGGCTGACAAGCATCAGTGAGCTATCAGAGTTTGCACTATGGCTGATAACGCTTTGCAAAATACCTGCCCACGAAAAATCCGCCACACCAATAGACAAACTTAATAACACCAAAAGCCCCATAATAATGAGGCTCCCCGTGTTCATTAACCACGGCGGTATCGCGGCACGTCGATGTGTAAGGCTCAGGCCGTTACTCGCTCTTTTTTGCCAACTTGATGAGGCTGTTGCCAAAGAAGAGCTCTCTTTAACGCTGGTATGAGCACGATGTGAAAATAACGACATAGTGGCTACTGGCTTAGAAAGTGAAATTTATAACGGAAGTTCAGAGCAGTGGCTCGAACAGTGACAGTCTTTATTTAGAGCCAGCAAACGCGTTCTTAATAGTGGTCAAATCTTGTATCCACTGATAATAGCCACCGAATGCTAGGTAAGAGTCTGGGCTAAGGTATACCACTTGATCTTTACTCCAAGCATTGGTTTGTGCCACCAGTGGATTGTCTAACACCGCTTTGGCACCGACGCCATCTTCGCCAATCGCCGCACTACGATCGAGGACAAATAACCAGTCTGGATTGGTCTTTTGTATATACTCAAAAGAGACAGGTTGGCCGTGGCGGGCGTCTTTAATTTGATCATCGGTCATGGGTACACCAAGGACAGAATGGATAAAGCCATAGCGTGATTTATCACCATAGGCAGACATTTTATTGCCATTGACCATAATGACCAAACCTGTACCTTTGTTTTTGGTCACGGTTTTAGTGTCGTCAATAAGGGTATCAATATTCCCTTGCAGTTTTGCCGCTTGATCACTTTTACCAAATAACGCCCCCAAATCATGTAAGCGCTGCTTGCTTGATTCATAAATGTTTGCTGTATCAATCGTCATATCTAGCGTTGGCGCGATATTCGATAACTCATCATATTTTTCTGCCATACGTGAGCCGATCAAGATAGCTTGTGGCTGCATCGCGTTTAACGCTTCAAGATCTGGCTCAAACACGGTGCCGACGCCTTTTGGTTCAGGCTGAGTTTTTGCATGTAAGTTATCTAACACCAGATTGCTTGGGGCGCCATCGACAGCCACATCAAGTGCGGCCAAATCTTGCATCAAAGTCATGTCATAAACGACTAGCGGCGAGGGATTGATTGCTAAATCAACATCCCCTTTCACCGTATTGACCGCGATGGTTTCAGCAGAGACGGCGTCATTATTGGCAACATTTGAGGCGGCGTCAGCGGTTTGGTTTTCAGCTTTGCTTTCTGCTGGCTCAGAGTCGTTCGACTCAGGTGAGCTACAGCCTGTCACACTAATGGTGGCCACAAGCGCTGTCATGATTGCAGTCAAGAGCGGGCGTTTAAAGAGAGGGGCAGTAGAGCGATTAGAAAATAAAGTCGTAGACATAAATAACTCGGTACATTAGATAATTAGGAGAGATGTGAATAAAACAGTGGCCATGTAAAATAAAAAGCGTTTGCTTGGTGCAGCTGTCCACACCATGGAGAGCTTGTCGATATAGTATTAAAAACTATCCACTTTTATGACTTGGTTTTTTGTACTTATGTTTTTGGCGCTTGTGTTTTTATCATCGTAAGAATTTTTAACATTATAAGATGAGTATCCAAGAGGCGTTTATGATAAATTAATTGAGACTCATTATCAATACAAATGATAATGATTTTTATTAACGCTGTTAATATTGAATCTAAAGTGAGCCAATACAAAAAAGCTGCGCGCACTTGTATCAGCAGTCATTAGCTTTATGACACTGGGGCAGCAAAATTTTTATAATTTATTATTGATAATAATTATCGTTTGCATTATTATCTACGCCATTCTATTTTAGTTAATTAATATTAGGGTGTTATGAGTTCAACGGATTTAGGGGCGCCACCACTTAGACTGATACTTACGGCTATTGTTATAGTTGTGGGGTTGCACTTATTGACGGCAATAGCACTAGTGGCGATCAAAACACCTGAACTAAAAATTGAGTCAGAAAAGAGCCCGTCGCCTATCGAGATAGAGCTGGTCACGTTGCCTACTAAAGAGGCCACCTCTGAGGTGGAGGTGAAAGAGGTAACTCCTATAGAGGAACCCGCCCCTCAGGTTATAGAGCCAAAACCAAAGACCGTACCAGAAGTAAAGCCCCAACCAAAAAAACCAGTCGTGCCAGTAGTAAAAGAAGAGAAAGTTAAGCCTAAAACAACACCGGTAGTGCCAGTAAAAAAACCAAAGGCTGAAGAGCGGCCAAAAGAAACCCTGGTAGAACCCAAAGCTGATGCGAATGAACAACGTAAAATCATAGCGGCCCAGGCTAAAGCGGCGCAAGAAGCGCAAGCTAGGGCAGCACAAGAAGCCCAAGCGAGAGCCGCTCAAGAAGCCCAAGCGAAAGCAGCACAAGAAGCGGCAGCCAAAGCGGCTCGTGATGCTCAAGCCGCAGCTGATGCCAAAGCAGCAAGAGAAGCCGCCGAGTCGGCTGCTCGAGCCAAAGCAGCAAAAGAGGCCCAAGCGGCTGCTCAAGCAAAAGCCCAAGCGGCTGCCGCTGCCAGTAATACGCCTGTGAATTTTACAGCGAGCGCCGCGAATTGGGCCTCTGCGCCAAACTTTAGCTTTCCGGATCGCGCTGCCCGTAGAGCCCGATCAGGCGATGTGTTAGAGGTGGTGTTGGTGTTAAGAGTGAATAAGCAGGGCGGTATTGATAGCGTACGTGTGGCTCAATCCTCAGGCAATACTCTGTTAGACAAAGAAGCCCAGCGTCAGGTCCGTTCTGGTACATTTAGACCCTTTACAAAAAATGGTGCACCCGTTGTGGGCAATGTCACCTTACCTATCGCTTATAAGGTGCCGTAATATATAGCTGCATTACTTTAAGTAATGCCACTTTAAATAACGCCACCGCGATAGACAATCAAGTAACAGCAATGAAATAACAACTCAAGGAGTCTGACATGGACTTTACAGCGTATTGGCAATACAGCGACATGGTGACCAAAAGCCTGTTCTTTGTACTTTTGGCCCTATCCGTCATTTCATGGGTAACTGGCATCATTCGTGTGTTGCAAAGCCGCAAATTGGCAGCCAATGTTGCAGACGATTTGAGTCAGCAGATTCAGCCAAAACAAGCCGAGCTCACAGAGTCGGATGCTGCTACGCGGCGTTTGGTCACTGAGCAGATCTTGCTCAAGCACATTGGTCGCTACCGTTTTGCCAGTGAGCGCGGGCTGCCTATCCTTGGTACGACAGCAGCGATTGCGCCATTTATTGGTTTGTTTGGCACGGTGTGGGGGATTTTTCATGCACTGCACAATATTGGTATGAGTGGACAGGCAGGATTGGGGCAGGTGGCAGCACCAGTAGGTGAGGCACTTATTATGACTGGTCTTGGTATCGCGGTCGCTATTCCAGCTGTGGTGTTTTACAACCTTGCGGTACGCATCAACCGCCGTGTGATGTACCACGCCAACGACAGAGCGCACGATCTATTAGCAAACTCTGCAAAATTGGCCGCTAGCCCCCAGTCTCGAGCAAACAGTACGCCCATCGCCACTCAAGCTCAGTCAGCCAAAGGTCAGCATATAATGGCAGAGGCAGAGGGAGTCCAGCAAGCCGGACATTATAGTCGCTCAGCTTCATCATAATCATGGCAAGAAGCGATTGATAAGGTTGTCAGTCAAGAGAGAAAACAGATAGCAGTATTGTGAATAACGAATTGTATTGAGAGTAACTATGGCATTTCAATTGGGTGATGATGACGTACAAAGTATGAATGAGATGAACCTCATTCCGCTTATCGATATCATGCTGGTATTGATGATTATATTTCTACTGACTGCGACCGTACTAAATCCGACGGTGCCATTAGACTTGCCGAAGACCAGTGCGGCGGTGAATGAGACCCCACCAGAAGCCATTCAAATTAGTATTGATAAAGACGCAGGAATATTTTGGGACAGCGATCCGATTAGTATGGAGGAGTTAGAAGTACGGCTACAAGAGCAAAGTGTGGCTGGTAAAGACCCCTCTGTACAACTGCGCGCTGACAAAGAGAGTAAATATGATACCGTCGCTCAGGTGTTGGCAGCCACCAGCCAAGCTGGACTTACCAAAGTAGCCTTTGTCAACGAGTAGCTGTCATACGTAAGCTGTGTAGGCAACTACATGACAACGGTTTTATAGCAACGGTCTAATAGTGACAGTCAGACCTTCTATATCAGTAAGCTGGCTAACAAAATCAGTAAGCTGATGAAGAGAAAAATCAATAAAACAATAAGAAGAATCATTAAAATAATAAATTTCTCCTTCAACCTCGTTTGGGTAACCTTGCGAGGTTTCCTTTGTTTTTAAGGTGTTTCTGGTTTTTAGAGACAGCCGGTAGTCCCAGTGCGTCCATGTCTAGAGTCTAGCATTTACCAGCCGAAGCCAAATGGATGGTAGCCGTAACCAAAACGCCCAGGCCCATAGCCAAATGGGTAGGGTGAACGTAAATAATCGAGATCGCGCTGGCGGATATAATAGTAGCGTCCTTGAGCGTAAGCCTCTTCTAGCTTTTCGATCCCCTCGAGTGGGCAAACAGGCTGCCAATCATATCCTTCACGTCCGAGCTTATAAGCATTGAGTTCGGTACAGTATTTCTTGAGGCCCTGCAGGCGACCTTGCTCCCATTGTATGCGGTTGGGCATGACGCCGCCGACACGCGCACAGCGATCAGCATAGTGTCCAAAGTAAGCTCCTGAGCGCCCCTGTAGGCCGTCCGCATAGCCCACTTCTTGCCAGTTGCTGTCCTGACACTGCTCAGGGGTTAGGCTTTGGGTCGTGGCACAGCCTGATAAGGTCAGCAATGCCGCGCTTATTAAGGGTATGGTCATACCAGTTAGGCTGATGGATTTATTGGCCAATTTACTAGAAAAATCAGCGATTGATGAGTTCAGCTCAATAAGATAATTCATAATAAACCTGCGCGCGTTTAAAATTATGGTTTATCATAGCACTTTTTTATACTGACAATTTTTTATATCTTGTTATTATGTTGGTATTTAGTGGTGCTAAGTGTTTGATATATAGTTATAAATAGCAGCGGTGGCGTGGGCTGAGTGAGTGATGTTTTGAGGATTAGACAGGCACTGTGCTTGATTTTTAATGGTTCATGCTCATTATAAGTCCCTATATACCAGCGACTTCTCTTATAGACAGATGGTCAAATAATGGCAGTTGTGTGGTTAGCGTTACTTTAATTTAGTCAAAAGGTCAGACTATCATGGGAATATTGATTGGCGTTGTCATTGTACTATTCGTATTAGGGAGTATGATGGCGCTCAAACCTAACGGTATCGATCAGCGTTTGGATAAGCTGCGTATGACCGCGCGTCGACTACAGCTAAATCCAAAGCTCGTTGCGTGTCCTGACTGGATAAAAGGGCGAGACAATGAGTATGGTCGCGGCATGATGGGGCAATATTGTTTGGTTCTAGAAAATACACAGCTGCCGCACACACGTTATCAAGTAATCGATGGACAATGGCGACCAGACAGCAGTTTTGTCGATACCACTAAAGAGGATGTCAGGCTCAATATCCCAAGTGCTATTCGTTCGACTCAAGGCCATACCAATACGGCAGTCAAGAAGACCAATTTTAGTCTGGACAAAACACCGCTGGATTTACCAGTCAGTGTTGAGCCGTTCGTCAAGGGCTTACTGACTAAGGCAAATAGCATCATTATTTATTGGGAAGATATTGCCTACGTGCGGCCCTCAACCAACCCCGCTTATCAGCAAAAATTGATTGAAGCAGACTTGTTGGTGCTGAAGCAAAACCTTGAAAATTGGGCGCTACAGATGCAGAAAAAGACTGCGGAGTAATAAAGTGTTTTTAATCTCCAATAATAAGCAATATGCAAGCACTTTTGGCAAACGCCCAGTCATTTACAGTTGACAGTTTAACGCTTAGCAGTGTAACGTCTTTATAACTCACTCTTTAACTTATGGTTATTGTTTGTTTTTTAACCGTTTTTATGAGTCACTATTATTACAATAATTCGCTGAGCTGTTATAACTAACGATTATAAATTGCCATGCTGCTGAATTTATCCTTACTTTTAATCTACTTATATTATGGTGTCGTCACATATGGCAAAAACCACAACCAAAAAAAGTCCAGCCACGGCTGCTGACAGCCCAAAGGGTAGGTCTTTGGTGATTGTAGAATCACCGGCCAAGGCAAAAACGATCAACAAATACCTTGGTGATGACTTTATCGTACGTTCCAGTATCGGCCATGTCCGTGATTTACCGGTCAGTGCCAGTAAAAGCGCTAAAAAAACAGCCACTACTAAAAAAGATGACAGTCTGAGCAAAGAAGAAAAAGCACAGCAAGCATTGGTGCGGCGCATGGGGATAGACCCAGAGCATGATTGGGCGGCCGTCTATGAAGTACTGCCAAACAAAACCAAAGTCATCAAAGAGCTCAAAGCCTTAGCCAAAGACGCTGACAAGATATATCTCGCAACGGATATGGACAGAGAAGGGGAAGCGATTGCTTGGCATCTAAAAGAAGTCATTGGTGGCCCTGACAGCAAGTATCAACGTGTGGTCTTCAATGAGATTACCAAATCAGCGATTCAAAATGCCTTTAAGCAGCCATCAAAGCTCGATATCGACCGTGTCAACGCACAGCAAGCGCGGCGTTTTTTAGATCGAGTGGTTGGCTTTATGGTCTCGCCACTCTTATGGCAAAAAATCGCTCGTGGTCTGTCGGCAGGCCGTGTACAGTCGGTTGCCATGCGTTTGGTGGTTGAGCGTGAGCATGAGATTCGCGCCTTTATTCCAGAAGAGTATTGGCAGATTCATGCCGATACCCATATTGCTGATAGCAAAGCCAAAAACACCAAAGACGCTGAGCAAATCGGTATTCGTTTGGAGGCGACCAAGCAAGGTGGTAAAACGCTTAAGCTCGTTAATAAAGAGCAAACCGATAAAGTATTAGCAGTGCTTAAAGCAAGCGACTTTATCGTCAAAGAACGCGAAGAGAAACCAACGCAGTCACGGCCAAGCGCGCCGTTTATCACCTCGACTTTGCAGCAAGCCGCCAGTACACGATTGGGTTTTTCTGTTAAAAAGACTATGATTTTGGCTCAGCGTCTATACGAAGCGGGTCATATCACCTACATGCGTACCGACTCGACTTTTTTGTCTGGAGATGCGCTAGCGGCCGTGCGTGGTCATATCGAGGACAGCTATGGCGCTAAGTATGTGCCAGAAAAGCCTAACTTTTATGGCAATAAACAAGGGGCCCAAGAGGCGCATGAAGCCATTCGCCCCTCTAATGTCAATATGAAGTCAACCCAGCTTAAAGGGGTTGAGCGTGACGCCATACGTTTGTATGAGCTGATATGGCGTCAGTTTGTCGCCTGTCAGATGCTACCTGCAAAATACCTATCAGTGAATTTATTTGTGGCCGCAGACGATGTTGAGCTAAAAGCGCGCGGTCGTACCATGGTATTTGATGGCTACACAAGAGTCATGCCACCAGCCAAGACCGACGATACCTTATTACCTGATGTCAAAAAAGGCGATAAATTAACGTTAGATAAGCTCGATCCGAGCCAGCACTTTACCAAGCCGCCACCGCGTTACACTGAGGCAAGCTTGGTAAAAGAGCTTGAGAAAAAAGGCATTGGCCGTCCATCGACCTATGCTTCTATCATCTCGACCATTCAAGATCGCGGTTATGTGAAGCTTGAAAATAAGCGCCTGTTTGCCGAAAAAATGGGTGATATCGTCACCGATAGACTGACGGCCAGCTTCCCAGACTTGATGGATTATACCTTTACGGCCGCATTAGAGGATAAGCTCGATCACGTGGCAGAAGGTGATAAAGACTGGAAAGATGTGCTTGATAGCTTCTATGGCGAGTTCAAAACCACGCTTGAGCATGCCAAAGAAAAAGACGGCATGCGTCCGAATGATCCAACCGATGTGCCAGATGTCCATTGCGATATTTGCGACCGTCCGATGCAGCTGCGTACGGGCTCAACGGGAGTGTTTTTAGGGTGTACGGGCTATAACCTACCGCCAAAAGAGCGCTGTAAAGGCACCAAGAATTTGATGCCAGTCGAGGCTTTTGCCAATCTTGATGAAGGCGACGCGGCCGATGAGACTGCCGAAGTCAAAGACTTGATGGAGAAAAAGCGCTGTCCGAAATGTGGAACGGCGATGAATGGTTATATCGTCGATGGTGGTCTCAAGTTGCACGTCTGTGGTAACAATCCTGATTGCGACGGTTATATCTTAGAAGAAGGTAAGTTCGAAGTGCCGGGCTCAGACGCGCCGACCATCGACTGTAACAAATGTGATGGACAGATGGAGCTAAAGACGGGACGGTTTGGTCCTTATTTTGCTTGTCAGAAGTGTGATAACACTCGTAAAGTTCTCAAAACAGGCGAAGCTGCGCCGCCGCGTATGGATCCCATTCATATGCCGGAGCTAAAGTCGACCAAGCATGATGATTACTTCATTTTGCGGGAAGGGGCGGCTGGTATGTTTTTAGCGGCATCCAAGTTTCCAAAAGTCAGAGAAACACGTGCGCCAAAGCTTGCTGAGCTGAGAGAAATTAAAGATAAGATGGAAGATAAGTTCCAGTATCTGTTTGAAGGCCCAGATGAAGATCCGGAGGGAAATCCAACGATACTGCGCTGGTCGCGTAAGAAAAAAGAGCAGTATATTGGCTCTGAGAAAAACGGCAAGGCCACCCGTTGGGGTGTGTATTGGCGTAAAGGTGAATGGGTAGAGGAGTAATTCTCCTTTATCTTTCGGCTTCATATCAAATGTACAGCCTGCCACATTGTTTGAACCATAAAAAAACCTCTTAGGATTCTAAGAGGTTTTTTGATTAAAGTAGCAAGTAAATATACAAATTTTGCTTAATCTTAAATCACTGTGCTTAATCTTAAGTCACGATCTCTTAAGCCACTGTGAGAATTAGGTTTTTTCGATGATACCACAAGCGACGCGTTCACCAGCGTTACCAGATGGCTGGCTCTGATAGTCGTCAGCGTTAGCGTGGACGATAAGTGCCAAGCGATTGACGCTGTATTTGCCTACTTCAGCAGCAGAGATTTTTTTATTCACATAATTAATCGTAGCAATGCCATCTTCATTGGCCGTTAAGTTTGGCAAGTCGCCAGCATGTCCATTCATATCATCTGGATGGGCGTGTGGGTTGTTATCTGGGTTAAAGTGGCCACCTGCCGCTTTGCCCATATTGGCACAGCTACCCGTTTCATGAATGTGTAGGGCAACTGTTTTGCCCGGTTGTAAGTTCATAAGTTTGCCGTACACTTGGACACCGCCATCAACTGGGCGTAAAAATACTTGACCAACTTCATTTTTATTACCATCAACTGCTTTGATCGTTGACTTTAACACAGGCTGGCTCAAAGGATTGCCAGTTTGCATTTGATTCTCCACTGTTTGGCAACCAGTCATCGCTAAGGCTGAACCACATAGTAAGGCACTTGCAAGCATTGTCTTATTCATTGTTATCTCCATTTATCGTTAATCATTATGACGAATATATTTAGCTATAATTTTATTTAAAATGTTCGAACATTCCTTATTGTCACGGATTAGTATAGCCAAGCGCTCGCTATAGTTATTCATCAAATGCGCAACAGTCGGTTAATAAATGTAAGTAACGTATGGGTTTGAAAATTGTTTTAGAAAAGAGGTATCAGCATCACCTACTCATATTACGACCACCATTTTTATTTAGTATCGTAAACTCTCTTTGGTAGTTCTTGGTTTTGCCAGACTAAGGTTTCACCTGATTCCATCGTTTGCAATAAATTATAGCTAGGCATGTCTGTTTGGTTTTTTGATGATGTTGATATTTCCTCTGAGGATTGCAGACTTAAGCTAAGCTGGCTACTGCTATCACGCATTAGATTAAAAAGAGCAGTTTCAATGCGATTGCCTGTCTCACCGCAGCCCATCATCGTGCTGATAATCATGCCAATTTTTAGCGTATTATCGTCCAGTAGAAAATAAGGGGCACCAGAGCCGTTACAGCCAGAATTAAATGATACGTATGTTTGGTCAGAATCGTCTCTAAAGGTAACAGAAATAGGCCAGTCAGAATGATAGAAATTACCTATAGGTTTTCTAGAAACAAGCTGCCCTTTGTCATCGTAATGATTATCGACAGCACTGACCAAATGCCAGTCATAGCGCTTTAATAGTTCAGCATTTATCGGTAAACTCGTAGGTGCAGGTAGCGTTTTTGCCATCCCTGTAAAGACAAGTTGATTGCCGTTTTCCATGATAAGTGCAAGGCGCTTTGGCGCAGCAAACGTATTACCTTGTGAGGTTGATGGTACTGTAGGTAGCAACTTAATCCCAAAAAGATACGTGCCGTAGTCCTGAAACAGCGTGCGGATATTGTGGTCATCAGGCCTACTTGTCGTGCAGGTCGCTGGTAACTGTACAATATAGCTGGCATAACTGTATGGAGGCGCGCCAGTAAATAGATCGATTTTATCGTGATTGCAACCTTGATAAAAATGCAGGCTACCTGGGTCAATAGCCAAACGGATAGGATCTGTACCGTGGATAGTGATGGGCTGACCGTCATATCGCGTTACCTCTGACAGTTGCCAGTTGTAGCCACTGCTCCATTGCATCACTTTATTCTCTGGAATCTCGACTGTATCGGTTTGTGCAATACTGTCTGACATAGATAATGATGTGTTACTCATCGATTGGCAACCTGATAGTGCAAGCAATGTACTACAAAACATTACGCTGGCAAGTATTACTTTTTTCATTATAGAATCCTTTTTATTTTTCTTAATGATCTATCCATTATTTAGAGGTATTTTTCCAAATGAGTGTCTCGCCAGAATCTAGCTGTTGAGTCAATAAGTAGCTTGGCTCTGATTGCTCAGTAGCACTAGTTGGTGCATTATCTGCGTGCGTTAAGATCAGTTGACTCGTGCTATGGGTCATCATACGTCGAAGCCGTGATTCGATATCATCAAGAGTATCGCCACAGCTCATCATGGTGGAAGGAGAGCTGCCAGTAAGTAAACTTTGATTGACAGAGAGGGCATAAGGCCCACCAACGCCGTTGCAGCCCACAGACACACCAAAGCTTTGACCATATATACCTGACTCAAAGCCATTTTGTTTGTCACTTTCATCGCCACTATAGTTATTCAAACCATAGGAAAGTATAATAGGCTTTTCTGTTTGCGTAAATTCGCTCATGACTGCGCCTGCTTTGTTCGTCACTTGTACCAGCTGCCAGCGATAGCTCTCTAATAATTCATTGGTGAGTGGTATGCCAGCTCCCAAGTGTTTAGGTTTTGGTGTGCCCGTAAAGACAAGGGTTTTGCCCTTATCCGTCTTCAAAGCAAGCTGTTTTTCTACGGTTTTGGTAGCACGTACTGACTGAGGCCGCGCGGGGTCAAATGTAAAATCTGTTCCTGCATAGGGCTTAAAAATCGTGTTTAACAGATGTGCTGTATCGCTAAGGATGATTTTATTACCGCGCCAGTCTTGGGTGGTTGCTTGATATATCGCAGTGCAGTCAGCAGCCGTGACTGGTGATTTGGCCATATCTTGTATTGATGCCTGTGTATAAGGGTAAGGTAGAGGCAGCCACATATCAAAGGACACAAGGTATCGGTAACAGCCATCATCAAAGGTTAATAGGTCTGGGCGAACGTCCATCGTTAGGGGTGGCTGAAGGTTGGCGCGTATGAGCTTGTCTTTATCGTTACTGACGTGGGTCAATTGCCAGTTATAGCTTGTGATGTTCTGAAACAGCCTAGGCTTTAGGGTAGCGGCTGACCAGTTTTTATTGTCAATGACGGTACCGGTTTGTGCTGAATTATTAACACTATTGGACTGACAACCCAATAAAGCGATTGGTAGTAATGTGCTTATTACAACTAGAGACGCCCTTAAACGGTTTAACATTATATATTCCTACTTAATGGACATTTGTTTGAAATATATCATAATATTTTAAGGACATTGTTTTTTATTATTGCCAAAAAAAATCCGCCCACCATAACAGTGAGCGGACTTTTACTTTTAAGACTTAACTAATGGCTCATCAATTAGTTGTGTAGCGCTTTGCCAGAGGTTTTATCAACGGTTACTTTGGCTGGCTTAAGTGGAATTGGCATACTGACCAAGGCCACTTTTAATATCTCATCAATCGTCGCCACTGGTTGAATGGTCAAACCTGCTTTGACATTGTCAGGGATATCAGCCAAGTCACGCTCATTAGATGCTGGAATCAAGACGTGTTTGATACCGCCCCGATGGGCCGCGAGTAACTTCTCTTTGAGACCGCCGATGCGCAGGATTTTACCGCGTAAGGTGATCTCACCTGTCATGGCAATGTCTGGACGAATGGCGATACCCGTCAAGGCAGAGACCAGTGCGGTTGTCAGAGCGCCACCGGCAGATGGACCATCTTTTGGTGTTGCACCTTCTGGCATGTGTACGTGGACGTCAGTTGTTTTGACCGTTTCATAGTCAATGCCTAGGCTGTCACCGCGGGCACGCACCACACTCATGGCAGCGCGAATAGACTCTTTCATCACATCGCCAAGTGAGCCCGTAAAGCTAAGCTCACCTTTGCCTTTCATCGCAACTGCTTCGATGGTTAAGAGCTCACCACCGACTTGTGTCCATGCAAGCCCCGTAATACGACCAATCTCAGGCTCTTCTTCTGCCAGACCATAGTCATACTGATGCACCCCTAGATAGTCATCGATGTTTTTGTCATCGACCACGACCAGTTCGCGTTCTGCTTTTTTCGGAGCGCGAGCACCATGCGTCTCAACCGAACCGCGTACCACTTTACGGCAGATTTTATTGACTTCACGTTCAAGGTTACGCACACCGGCTTCACGCGTGTAGCTGCGTACGATGCTGTGTAGCGCCGCTTCGACGATCTCGATTTCGCCTTCTTTGAGGCCATTTTGCTTAATGGCTTTGGGCACCAGATACTTCTGTGCGATATTGACTTTCTCTTCTTCGGTATAGCCCGGCAGACGAATGACTTCCATACGGTCAAGCAGGGCGGGCGGGATGTCCATGCTGTTGGCCGTACAGATAAACATCACTTGTGATAAGTCTAGGTCCATATCTAAATAATGGTCATTAAACGTATCATTCTGTGATGGATCTAACACTTCAAGCAAGGCTGACGCTGGGTCACCGCGGAAGTCTTGCGCCATCTTATCGATTTCATCCAACAAGAACAGCGGGTTTTTGACTTCAGCTTTTGCCAGTGATTGCACGATTTTACCTGGCATGGCACCGATATAAGTACGGCGATGACCACGAATCTCTGCTTCATCACGTACGCCGCCCAATGCCATACGCACAAACTTACGGCCTGTTGCGCGAGCGATCGACTCGCCCAGTGAGGTTTTACCCACCCCTGGCGGCCCAACGAGACAAAGAATAGGACCACGCAGTTTTTTCACGCGTGACTGAACGGCGAGATACTCTAAGATACGATCTTTCACATCTTGCAAGCCGTAATGGTCTTCATCTAAGACGGTTTTGGCTTTGTCTAGATTGATAGACACTTTGGTCGTCGCGTTCCACGGCGTATCCAAAATCCATTCAATGTAGTTGCGTACCACTGAGGATTCACTCGAAGCAGGCGGCATCATTTTGAGTTTTTTAAACTCTTGCTCGGCTTTTTTGCGCACATCATCTGGCAAGTCCGCTTCTTCTAGACGCTGCTCAAGCTCGGCCACATCATCTTCACCATCGAACGCGCCGTCATTCATATCTGACAGCTCATTTTTAATGGCTTTCATCTTCTCATTTAAGAAGTATTCGCGCTGATTGTCTTCCATTTGCTGACGCACGGCATCTTGGATATCTTGTTCGATGTTTTGTTCAGCACTTTGCTTAACCAAGTACTCAGTCAAGGTGTTGATATGCGTTTTGATGTCGTCTTGTTCTAAGAAAGACTGCTTTACGTCAAGGTCCATGGAGACACGGGTTGAGATGAAATAAACCAGCTCAAGTAAGTCGTCAATACGCTTTGCCACACGCGTCAACTCACGCGCATTACGCAGACGCGCATCTGCATAGCTTTCAAACAGTGTGGTCAAAGCTTGGATGGTATTTTTTTGTTGGCTTTCATCCATGCTGACATCAAGATCAGCCCGCTCAAAGCTCGCCATTAACAAATCGTCGTGATTTTCAATATTATCGACGCGTGCACGGTACTGACCTTCGATCAATACTTTGATGCAGCTCTCATCGCTATCATGCGGCATGGTACTGACGATGCGGCACACCGTACCATATTGATATAAGTTGTCTTGATCGATGTCTTCTGTTAAGGAGTCTTTTTGGGCCACGACCAGTACCTTGTTGCCGTACTCGGCTTGGGCCAATTCGACGGCTTTCACCGATGGCGCACGTCCCACAAATAGGGCAATTTGCATGTGTGGATAAACGACAACGTCTCGCAGTGCCAATAATGGTAAATAGTCTTCAGTACCATCGTTTTTAACCGTACTGTCATGACTATCATTGTCTGTAACAGTATTCGAGGTTGCATCTAACTCGTTATCAGACGAGCTTTCTAGCGTGCTGTCTTCTGCGGCAGTAGATGAAACGTCGATATCGATGTCGATATTGTCTTGGGCAATTTTATGTTCACTCATATATTCTTCCTCGTTCACCAGACTTGTAAAGTCAAGTTCGTGGTTCATGTTTAGATAAATGGTGCTCACAGATAAAATTGCAAGGCTTATTGGTCAAGTCACCTGCTTATATTCGTGAAATTGTTGTACGTGTCTAAATATTAAAATGAAGAACGTAATAAGTTGAATGCGTTACCGCACGTCCATTTTAAAATCGATACGCTGCGACTGGGATAAATTTTCCTTGCTTGCTGCTGTCACAGAGGCTACGAAAAATTCATCCCAGTCGCCTATAGCGATTAACGTATCGATTTTATTTGTAACTGACTATAGCATGCAGCTAATGCCTATTAGGTTCTATACATAGGTTTTATAGGCAAAATAAGGTAAACTGACGCGCGCCAATATTAGCGTCTCACTTTTATTTTATACCAACCATAGAAGTCGTTTGAGACGCTAAGGCCGTATTCACAGGTTTTAAGTTATTCATAGGTCGCAATCAGACCAAACAGAGCGATCAGACCGAACAAAGGACAACACATGGCAATCAATGCAGTACTGCTAGCAGTCATCATCATGCTGGGGCTGTCACTTTCGCGAGTGCACGTGGTGCTCAGTTTACTAATTGGGGCGCTGGCGGGCGGCCTGCTGGCGGGTCTTGGTATCACAGATACTTTAGAGGCCTTTCAAGAAGGTATTCGTAATGGTGCGCAAATCGCGCTCTCATATGCGTTACTTGGCGCCTTTGCGGTCGCGATTGCGCATTCGGGCTTGCCGCAGTCTTTGGCAGGGGCGGTCATCAAGCGCATTGACGCCGCTGGCACGAGTGGCATGATTAAGTACATGCTATTTGCCGGCTTAATCACCATGAGCTGCTTTAGTCAAAATTTAATTCCTATTCACATTGCGTTTATCCCGCTGCTTGTGCCGCCATTGTTGTTGGCGTTTAATCGGATGCACATTGATAGACGTCTGATTGCTTGTCTGATTACTTTCGGGCTGGTCACCACCTACATGTTTATTCCGTATGGCTTTGGTGATATTTATCTCAACCAAATCATGCTCAAAAACGTGGGTGAAGCGGGTATTGATGTTGCCAATATTTCTGTGGTGACAGCCATGGCCATTCCTGCATTGGGTATGCTGATTGGTTTGCTGATAGCGGTATTTATTAGTTATCGTAAGCCGCGAGAGTATCAGCAAGTGGCGATAGATAAAGAAGCACGCGACGCAGTGGTAGAGGGGGATGCGCTTAGTAAAACGGCCGCTGGTGCCCAGTCGCAGAGCAAGCTTAAAACGCTGGTTGCACTAGCTGCTATTGTCACCGCTTTTGTTGTCCAGCTTTACACGGACTCGCTATTACTGGGCTCAATGTTTGGTTTTGGTGTTTTTATGGCAACAGGTGTGGTGAAGTGGCGTGATGCTGATGGTGTCTTTAATGACGGTATCAAGCTGATGGCGATGATTGGCTTTATTATGATTACGGCGCAGGGTTTTGCTGAAGTCATGAAAGCCACTGAGCAGATTCAGCCACTCGTTGATGGTGCCGCGTCACTGTTCGGTGGTAACAAAGCCATGGCGGCATTTATCATGCTGCTGATTGGTCTGATTGTGACCATGGGTATTGGCTCATCATTCTCGACCATTCCTATTTTGGCTGCGATTTATGTACCGCTCTGCGTCTCTTTAGGGTTTTCGCCATTGGCGACTGTGGCGATTATCGGTACTGCTGGCGCGTTAGGTGATGCAGGATCGCCTGCATCAGACTCGACATTGGGGCCAACCTCTGGTCTAAATATCGATGGTCAGCATGACCACATCAAAGACAGTGTGGTACCGACATTTTTGCACTACAACATTCCGCTACTGGTGTTTGGCTGGATTGCGGCGATGGTACTTTAGCAAATGACTTGAATGGTTGGGTTTGATATAAAAGGCGGGTATAGCAACTATCATAAATAGTAACTACACTCGCTTTTTTAACTTTTATTCATTGCTTAATCGATGTATTTCTTAGTATTCATCATCAAAATCATTTATCTCATCATTTAAACTACTCAAAAAGTCATCACTTTGCGCGAGTAACTCATTTAAGCGTTCTTCATTGATGAGCCTTGTCATCTCCTCAGAGCTAAATGGTTGCTCTTGACTGTAGTAACGTTGCTCTCTAGCATCTTCATTACCTAACGTTTGCAAATATTCATCCACTCTGTCCGCACTGGAATCAGCAGCGCTAGCGTCTTTTTCAGACTTTTTATTATCCTTCATCAAAACCACCTTATCCCATTTGGGGTAATGAGGGCGTCTAACGGCACATCCCAAGGTTGCCGTTGCAAGGTGTCAACCACTTGAAAGTCATAACACCAGCCAATTTTAAGGGGTTTTTTAGCCCCTGACTGATAGATTTTACCAAGCGTGGTGTCATAAAAACCGCCACCCATGCCCATGCGATTGCCGTTTAAATCTACTGCCACTAGCGGACAGATAATGACATCTAACTCGCGTGCCCAAAGTAGCCTGCGATGATGGTTTTGCTTCATGCCCAAGCGGTGAATGCGAGTTGGTACGTTGACGAGTTTAGTATGATAAATGGGCACAAAGCGCAATCGTTTATCGTCATTACCCAAAGAACCCACCACAGGCAAATAAGGGGAATAGCCTAAGCGCTTGCACCAATCCAGTAGTGGCTGAGTGGGCAGCTCGCCAAAACCATCATAATATAGACCAATACGCGCATTGATTGGCAACCGCTGCTGTAATTTGGTTAAATGCAAGCTTGCGGACTGAGCATATTGTCTACGCTCACCATCACTTAACTGACGACGCTGACGCGTAAACAAACGTCTGGGTGGGTTACTGGCTTTAGACGCCTTCAATTCAGGTAACTTAGGATTGTTTGGTTCAGGAGGCATAGAGACACTATCCGATCATGTATTAAGTTGATGAGGGCTGGTGCTTTTAGACGCTAGCAAAGCTTATTTGTGAATATTCAACACGGCCTAGTCATGCTATCATAACGCCACTTTACATCGTATTCTTCTTTATGTGCAGCAGATGTTGCACTTTTTACGGCTCAGCCATACATCAAATCATCAAAGAGGGTAGTTATGTCGACACAGAATCAGGCAACTCGTACGGAAAAAGATACCATGGGCAACGTGGAAGTCCCAGCTGATGCTTATTGGGGCGCGCAAACTCAGCGTAGCCGCGAAAACTTCAAAATCGGTGGCGAGACATTGCCGCGTCCGATGATCGAAGCGATGGCAATGGTTAAAAAGGCGGCTGCGATTACCAACGCCAGTCTTGAGCGTATCGAAGGGGACAAGCGTGACTTAATCGTACAGGCTGCTGACGAAATCATCAACGGTGGTCTAACGGATCAGTTTCCCCTAGTCGTATGGCAGACGGGTTCTGGTACACAGTCAAACATGAACATGAATGAAGTACTTGCCAACCGTGCCAACGAAATCGCTGGTTCTGAGCGCGGCAGCTATACGCCAATTCACCCAAATGACCATGTAAACCACGCGCAATCTACCAATGACAGCTTCCCAACGGCGATTCGTGTGGCTGCGGCTCGTCAGATCAACAGCTTGTTGATTCCTGCGGTTACCGCACTACGTGATACGTTGGACAAAAAAGCCAAAGAATTCGATAGCATCGTAAAAATCGGTCGTACGCATTTGCAAGACGCCACGCCTTTGACATTGGGCCAAGAGTTCAGCGGCTATGTCAGCCAACTTGACCATTCATTGACTCGTATCGATAACGCGCTACAAGGTCTATATGAATTGCCACTAGGTGGTACTGCGGTTGGTACTGGTCTAAATGCCCATCCTGACTATGCCGTAAAAGCAGCTGAGCAATTAGCGACTTTGACTGGCTTGCCATTTGTCACGTCACCAAATAAATTTGAAGCACTTGCCGCTCGTGATGCCGAAGTATTTGCCTCAGGCGCCCTAAAGACATTGGCAGGTAGCTTAAATAAAATCGCGAACGACGTACGCTGGTTGGCATCTGGCCCTCGTTGCGGTCTGGGCGAGTTGACGATTCCAGAAAATGAGCCAGGCTCTTCTATCATGCCGGGCAAAGTAAACCCAACTCAGTCAGAAGCCATGACGATGGTTGTGGCGCAAGTCATGGGTAATGACACGACGATCAGCATGGCTGGCGCGTCAGGTAACTTTGAGCTAAACGTGTATAAGCCAGTAATCGCCTTTAACTTGTTGCAATCTATCAAGCTGCTTGGCGATGCATGCAACAGCTTTAACGAAAACTGTGCGGTGGGTATCGAGCCAGTAAAAGATAAAATCGATGACTTCTTGCATAACTCATTGATGCTAGTCACGGCATTAAACCGCCATGTTGGTTATGAAAACGCTGCTAAAATCGCTAAGACGGCTTATAAAGAAAACAAAACCTTGAAGCAAGTTGCGGTTGAGCTAGAGCTACTCACCGAAGCGCAGTTTGATGAGTGGGTAACGCCTGCGGATATGGTGCATCCTAAGTAAGTTATTTAATACTTTCTTAGCATAAAAAAAGACCTTGTCGTTTGGCAAGGTCTTTTTTGTTTGCAATTTTGAAACTGGCTCTGCTTTCTTACTATATCTATTGAGCTATGTGAAGCGAGTGCTACGATTTCTACTAGAACTAAGAAGATCCGCTAGTGATACTTATATTTGAAACAAAATACTAGTAAAAGTATTATAATAAATTAAATTTTTGCACATTATAAGGAATAAGAATGGAAAGTGCATTAATTGGATTGGCAGGAGTAGTAATAGGAGTCTTGCTTAGTGTTTTACTTGGAGAGTACTTCCATAGAAATAAAAGGATTGAGGTTTACTCTCAAAAAGTGTTTGATAAACGATTATCTGTGCATGAAGAACTATATACAATTTTTGTTGAAGGTGGTGAGATAGTATCAGAAGCAATGACAAACACGAATTTGAATGAAACAGAAAGAAAAAGCTTAGTTAGCTCTGTAATACATTCTCTTTGTACATTTATGGATAAGAATGCTTTCTATCTGAATGAGGATGTCATGGTTCAGGTCGCAACCGCATATGTGGGAGCTGAAGATGTACTGAACTGCGATGACGATCTCAATATCGCAACAGCGAAAGAAAAGGTTTATAAATCTTCTAGAGCCACAAAAGAAATAATACTTCAAGAGTCGGGAGTTACTGAAGTATTTAAACATTTCTCGAGAGTATCAAAGTCTAAGCCTGATTCTGCTGTAATTAGATACTTCAGAAGCATTAAAAAACTAAGAGGATAATAGGGCGTGTCATCAATTAAGCCAGACCACGCAAGAAACCAGATGAATCGCACTAAGGAAATGACTGGCTAACTTATCATAACGAGTGGCAATCGCACGGTACTGCTTGATCTTGGCAAAGAAGTTCTCGATCAGATGCCGTGCTTGATAGAGCTCTTTATCGAAGCCTCTTGGCTGCAGCCGATGACACTTAGATGGTATGACTGCATGGCCTTGTACTGCTTTAATCGGTTCAATAACACGGGCATCAGCATCATAAGCTTTATCGGCAAGCCAAGTTTGGCTAATACTGACATCTAATAGCTCATCTGAGCCACACAGGTCATGCGCTGCTCCACCCGTCAGATAAAAGCCAGTAGGATTGCCTAGCGCATCTGTACGAGTATGTATTTTAGTGGTCAATCCACCTTTGCTGCGGCCGATGGCTTGATCCCTTTTTTTCCAGCGCTGTGCTGATGGGCTTTAACAATAGTGGCGTCTAGCATGGCATATTCATCATCTGATTGTTCGGATAACTGATTAAAAACCTGCTCCCATATGCCTTTTTTTGACCAACGGCTAAAACGAGTATGAATCACTCTGAAGTCGCCAAAGCGTTCAGGTAGGTCACGCCAAGGGATGCCGGTCTTATAGCGGTAAAGAACTGCTTCTACGAATAAGCGGTTATTTTTTGCGGTAACACCAACGTCACCTGGTTGACCGGGCAGAAGGTCTTTAATCTTCTCCCATTGGTCATCACGCAGGGCATGTCGTCTTGTCATAATATTTGAGCTCAGTTTGCTATATATAGAATTAGTATAGCTTATTCTAAAATAACTGTTCTATTTGATGACACGCCCTAGTTTAATATTAAATATGTTTAAAATTTTTCTATTTAATCTGAAAGAGCAAAGTGCCTTATATACCAAAATGCATGTTACACACTGCTTTCAAGAGTTGCATATTCTATTGATGTGCTAGGAGCATCTTATACCTAACGTTATTAAATAAAAAAGACCTTACCACATTGCGCGGCAAGGTCTTTTTTATATCAAAAATCTAAACTCAACTAAAACTTATAAAGCAAACCAAGCGTCGTGGTCGCCTCAGTACGTGAGTCTACCATCGGGCTATCATATTGCTCATTCGACAAATAACTTAAGCTTTGATTGGCAAATCCTGCCCATTTATCATTGAAATCATAGTTGGCGCTGATATTAATATAAGGGTTCAAGCTTGAGTTAGATTTATAAGCGGCAACGCCAGTTTCTGCTGATTCTTGATCACTGACGCCATAATAGTATTCGTTGTAGTCAGCATCATGATATTCAAAGCCAAAGCTTGGATAGACCGTTAGCTTGTCCTTGCTATATCTGGAAAGGTAGGTCAAGCGCCCAGTGTTACCACCACTATTATCTAACACATCCGCCCCAAACTGAGCACGGAAACCGCCGATAGCCGTACGGCGCTGATAGCTGAGACCCGCCTCTACTGATGATTTACGTTTATCAAGACCTTGAAGGGCGCCATTGGCATCATCAGGCTCAAACTCAGAACCCGCAAGCTTGGCATAGGCGGACAGCTGATTGGCCCCATCATTGATCAGATATGCCCCAGCTTGGGCACCGCGGACATAGAACTTATTATTATCATAAAACGCCCCTGGCAGCACCCGCACCTCGGTACTGTCTTCTAGGTCATAGGCTGATTTGACCGCCATGACGTTTACCCCAACGCTCAAGACGGCATCTTGGTCAGCAGGGAGGTTTTTAAAAGGGGCGGCACTGGACATGCTAGCCATACTGCATAACGCAGTAGCCGTGAAGGCGCCCAGTAAGTTGCGCGTAGATAGGTGAGGTAGCGCTGCAAGTTTAAACATAATTGAGTCTCGTGTGTGGGCATGGTTGAGTAGAATAATCTGGTCGGCGTCATGGCGTAGGACAAGTGACGTGAGTACGCTGTTTTTATCAGCTATTTAGCCATGATAAATAAGTACCGTGGTTTACTCAATGGTTTTTAATACTTGTACTATTTGATAATGAATATCTTGCCACCACCAAACAAAGCCAATGCTGATCAATAACATCATTACCCATGGCAGCAGTGTCCAGATAAGCGAGGGTGTCGCAGGCGTTTTTTGTTCTGTCACACTGGTATGAGCCGTAGGGATATTGATATTTGAATCTATGCCAGTACGGTTATCAAACTCGGAATGGTGATTGGCCGAGTAAGTATCAAGGCTAGAGGACTGATCGATATAGCGGGCTTGATAGTCAGGTTGATAATGGCTCTGGTCGTTATTTTGATAAGGGCGATGAGCGACAGGCGTATTTTGCACCGTGACTGCCATACACTGACGGTAGGCAATCGCAAAAGCCAGTGCAATCACCAGTCCTGTGATCGCGCCGCCGATATGACCCGCATTATCGATACCGGGTACCGCGAACCCATACACAAGGTTGATACCCATGATAAATACCAAGCTTTTAAGGTTGAGCACCATGCCATTGACCGATATCTTAAACAGCGCCGCTATCAATAATGCCGCCCCGATACCCATGATACCACCAGACGCTCCCGCTGATAGCCCTGGTTGTCCTGTGCCCTCTAAGATACTCTGCCAAGTGACATGATTGTTAAGCAGGTTGCCGCCGATTGCCGCCAACAAAAACAACGCCAAAAACTTGGCTGAGCCAAACATGGGCTCGGCCACTTGTCCAAAAAAATACATGGCAAAGCCATTGAACAATAGGTGCATCAGGCCGATGTGCAAAAACGCACTGCTGACCAATCGCCATGGCTCATCACCCATCGTAAAAGGTAAGGCATTGGCGCCCCATTTGAGCAGCGCCTCAGTCGAGGGGTTGTTGGCGTCGACACCTGTCAGCACTTGCAGAATAAACAGCCCAATAAAGCTGATCAGTAGCAAAGTGGTGACGGGCGCAGTTTTTAATAATTGTTGAATGGTCATAAAAGCTAACTGTTACTAAAAGTTGGTCAGTAAAGTATACAGGGTATGGCCAGACCACGTCATCCATAAGCGTGCCGCCATTGTCTAAAGGGTGTCAGTGTTAAAAATGGCTAACTTTAAGATTCTCATAAGTCCCTTTTACTAAAATATCTTCTGTGACTTTATTGATGTCTGTATGACCACAGAACGCCATGGATACATCACACTCTTTATAAATCAGCTCCAGCGCACGGCGCACGCCATCCTCACCATACGCGCCCAGCCCATACAGAAAGGCGCGGCCGATCATCGTGCCTTTGGCACCCAAAGAGATGGCTTTTAACACATCTTGACCAGAGCGAATACCACTGTCGAGCCACACCTCGATATTGCTATTTTCGGCATGGACAGCCTGTACAATGTCTGTGAGGGCAGAGATAGAGGAGAGCGCACCATCTAATTGACGCCCACCATGGTTTGACACCACCAGCGCATCCGCTCCGCTCCGAGCAGCCATGATGGCATCTTCAGGCTCCATGATGCCTTTGATGATCAGCTTGCCGCCCCACATGTCTTTGATACGGGCGACGTCGTCCCAGCTGAGCGCAGGATCAAACTGTTCTGCCGTCCAAGCGGATAAGGATGAGAGATCCTCCACGTCTTTTGCATGACCGACGATATTGCCAAACGTGCGTCTTTTCGTACCGAGCATGTTCAGGCACCATTGCGGCTTGGTCATGAGATTGAGAATATTGGTCAATGTCGGTTTGGGCGGCGCGGATAACCCATTTTTAATATCTTTGTGGCGTTGGCCGAGCACCTGCAAGTCGGCTGTTAAGATAAGTGCAGAGCAATTTGCTTCCTTGGCACGGCGTATCAGATTGGCCATAAAGGCTTGATCGCGCATCACGTACAGCTGAAACCAAAACGGCTTGCTGGTATGGGCGGCGATGTCCTCGATAGAGCAGATACTCATGGTCGATAAAGAAAAGGGCACACCAAAGTTTTCTGCTGCTTTTGCCGCATGAATCTCTCCATCCGCCCACATCATACCCGTAAACCCAGTTGGCGCGATGGCGACTGGCATTTTGACTGGCTCACCCAGCATGTGCGTGGCCAGACTGCGATTGTCCATATTGACCAATACGCGCTGACGCAGCTTAATACGGTCAAAATCGCTTTCATTATTACGGTAAGTGGTCTCAGTCCATGAGCCTGAATCGACATAATCATAAAACATACGCGGTACTTTACGTTCGGCCACTCGCCGTAGATCTTCAATGTCTGTCACTTTTTCTAAATTCTTCATGATTTTCTCGCTGCAGAGAGGTGATTAATCGCTTAAGACTGTGGAGTGAGCAGTTGCTGTAAATCCATGACCGAAAACGGATAGTCTAAGCGTTTGGTGGGTGTCAAAATGACAGGAATGGTGGTCGCAAATGTCATCATCAGTGACTCATCCAAGTCAGCGATATCGACATGTTCGTAAGCAATGGGCTGTACCGCTTGAAACTGAGTGATGAGTTGGTCAGCGAGTTCACATAAATGACAGCCAGAGGTGCCAAGTAGCCACCATTTATCAAGGTTTTGCGCCGTACCAAGGTGAGGGATCTCCTCAATGATTCGTGCCCGTAATATGTCTACATTGTCATCGTTTATGTGGTTGTCGTGCATGTTTATTCCCTTGTCTTCACACGGTGCTCGTTTAGAGGTTTCATCAAAACTGTGAATATTGTTTGGCCTTTATGACATGATAAAGAAGTGGGGTAAATAATGACAGCGATTGTGAGATTAGGTAAGATGACCTGCTGTTTTTAATTAGTGCGTCATCGTTATTGGCTTCTCGTTTCTGACGAATAGCGTCTTACTTTATCTTATTATCTTTTCAATCACTTGGGTATCTCGCATGGCAAGTTTTAGCAAATTTATTAAACGACTATTATTAGCAATCATGTTGTTAGTGGTCGCATTCCATGTGTTGGTCGCAGGTCTGCTGTTAATTTGGAAAACGCAGCCTATTAATAACAGCATGTTTATGCTGACCCATCGTTTAACAGGTGGGGATGTCACGCAAACATGGACAGAGTACGATGCGATTGCAAAATCTGCCAAGCAAGCCGCGATAGTGAGTGAAGACTCGACGTTTAGCCAGCATAGTGGCTTTGATTTTAAAGGTATCGAGGCGGCCCGTAAGAAAAACGAAGAGACAGGTAAGATGTCAGCGGGTGGCTCAACGATTACGCAGCAGTTGGCAAAAAATTTGTTTTTGACCTCCCATCGCTCGTACGTTCGTAAAGCCGAAGAAGCAGTGATCACATTAATGATTGAGACGTTGTGGGATAAGACGCGTATCTTGACCGCTTATCTCAATGTGGCAGAGTTTGGCAATGGTATTTATGGTATCGAAGCGGCGGCGCAGCACTACTTTGATAAATCAGCGGCCAACCTGAATCGCGATGAATCAGCCTTGCTTATCGCTATGCTGACTAACCCAAAGTACTATGAAGACAACCAAGGTGATAGAAGCCTGCGCAATAAGCAGCGTATTATCAAAAAACGCATGAAAAATGCAGCGTTACCTCAATCAGCTTAAAGTACTATTTGTGTGAGATAGGAGTTGAGTAGCGGTAAGGTGTTTTTTCATCAATCGCTGTGCTAAATAAAGGTAGGACAAAACGGTTTTAACGATTAGTATAAAAAATGATGGCGTATCGATAAGGCGAAAGGAGTAGTGACGTGGTGGATGTGAATGATAAACAAGACAATGGTGGTGAGGTCAATCACGCCATTGATGTTGATAATATGGGTGTGAGTGTCAATGCCCAAACCAGCAGAGGCGATGAGAATCTGGCCGAGGTGGCATGGCAACGCTCAGAAGACGGCAGCTATTCACCCAGCAGTTATATCAATCGTGACTTGTCTTTATTACAGTTTCATCTACGTGTCTTAGCACAGGCCGCCAGTCCTCGGCACCCGCTACTTGAGCGTTTATTTTTCTTGATTATTTTTTCATCAAACATCGATGAGTTTTTTGAGATTCGTGTCGCCGGTATCATGCAAAAGCTCAATATTGGCGATGTATCGACCAGTGCGCATGGTATGCGTCCTAGTGAAGTACTTAACGAGATCTCGACAGTAACGCACGATGCGATCAATGAGCAATATCGTATTCTTAATGAAGATATCTTACCTGCCCTTGCCAAGGAAGACATTCGTTACCTAAAACGTGATGAGCTAAATGCTGAGCAATCTGCTTGGATGAAGCGCTATTTTACGGAGCAAGTATCCCCAGTATTGACGCCGATTAGCATTGATCCTGCCCATCCGTTTCCGCGTTTGGTCAATAAGAGCTTAAACTTTATTGCAACCTTAGAAGGCAAAGATGCCTTTGGTCGTGATATCAATTTGGCGATTGTGCCAGCGCCGCGCAGTTTGCCGCGTGTGATTCGTCTGCCTGATGAGTTAACTGGTGGTAAAGAGCATCACGTCATGCTATCTGCCATCATTCATGAGCATATCGGTGAGCTATTTCCTGGGATGAATGTGACGGGTTGTCATCAGTTCAGACTCACACGCAATGCTGATTTAGACTTGGCTGATGATGTCGAGGATATTGCCAAAGCGCTGGAAGGCGAGCTGGAAAACCGCCGTTTTGGTGATAAAGTACGTCTTGAGGTCACCACCGACTGTCCAACACACATCAGTGAGTATTTACTCAATGAGTTTGAGCTGCACGACAATCAGTTGTACCGTGTCAATGGCCCCGTCAATTTAACGCGTCTGCTGTTTGATTTTAATATCCCAGCACTGCGTTATCAGCCTTTTACGCAGGTGATACCAAAAGAGTTTCGCCGTGAGATGGATAAACTGGACAAAGCGACCAGTATGTTCGCAGCGATGCGCAAAAGTGATGTGCTGGTACACCATCCTTTTCATGCGTTCTCGCCTATTGTTAGCCTATTGTGGCAGGCTGCGAGCGACCCAAAAGTGCTAGCGATCAAGCAAACCTTATACCGCTCAGGCACCAATTCAGAGATCGTCAAGGCGCTTGCCGCTGCTGCCCGTAATGGCAAAGAAGTGACGGCCGTCATTGAGCTACGTGCCCGCTTTGATGAAGCCTCTAATATTGCGGTTGCCAACTACTTACAAGAAGCTGGCGCGGTCGTGGTCTATGGTATCGTCGGTTACAAAACCCACGCCAAGCTGATGCTAATCGTACGCCGTGAGGATGACCGGATTCGCCGCTATGTGCATTTAGGGACGGGTAATTATCATGCGGCCAACGCCAAAGTTTATACGGATTATGGCTTATTTAGCGCAGATCCTCATATTTCAGAAGACGTGCATAATATCTTTCAAGAGCTGACAGGGATGGGTAAGCCTGCCAACCTCAAAAAGCTTTTGCATGCACCATTTACCTTGCATGATAAATTGATGAGCTTTATCGATGATGAAATCGCTCATGCAAAAGCAGGAAAACACGCTCACATTATTGTTAAGGTCAACGCCCTAACTGAACGTCGCCTGATCGGTAAATTGTATGATGCGTCGCAAGCTGGGGTCAAAATTGAGCTGATTTTACGCTCTATGTGCTGCCTGCGTCCACAAGTAAAAGGATTGTCTGAAAACATCACCGTGCGCTCTGTTATTGGTCGTTTTTTGGAGCACACGCGTGTTTATTATTTTTATAATAACGGTGATGAGCGCTTGTATTGCGGTAGTGCTGACTGGATGGATCGTAACTTGTTCCATCGCGTGGAAGTGGCATTTCCAATTGAAGACAAAAAGTTATTTAAGCAAGTTTATCAAGATGGCTTACTCAATTATCTAAAAGACAATACGCAAGCATGGACGTTGGATGGTAATGGCGTCTGGCAACAGCTTCAGCCAGTAGACAGCGAAACCCCGCACAGCGCCCAAGAATACTTGCTAAAAGTCATTAATAACGTATAAGACGCCGTTTCGTCTACTCAAAGAGACCATGTAGTGTTAAAAGGGTAGCTAACCCTGTGGTTAAAGGAATGTGGTGAAGGGAGCGTAGTTAAGAGACGCCGAGAACCAAGCACTGATGCACCTCAGTGCTTGGTTTTTTTGTGCTGGTTATTCCAAAGGCTATCCCAAAGTTACAAACTGTCTTGTAACCTCACATTTATTCACATATTGATACGGCAGTACACTGGTAGCTTTTGCAACATGCTCCTTATACTTAAAGGTAGTGATGACACGTCTATAGCAGTGATTACCACTTTCGAATCTAGAATGTGCACTTATAAGAAAATAGATAGCTGTTATACAATCCTATAAACATATAGACCTATAAAAAATAAGTAATTAACCGACTATAAAAACAGGAACTTGCCATGAGTAATACAAATAATGATACCTCCGATGTGAAAAAAGCCGCTGAACAAGCGGATAAGCAACAAATTGAAAAAAACCTTGAAGAGAGCAAAAAAGTAGATGCGCCTGAACAGCTAGATGGAACAGAGCAAACGCCTTTTATCGAAGACGACTTGCGTACAGATAAGTAATTTTATCTACGCTTGTCTGAGCAGAAGTAACCGCAGTCTTTTAACTGACTTTTCTAACCACCACGGTGAGGTGTCCATTATGTCAAATCCTATCCCCCCAAAGAATACGCAACCCAATGACGAGGAAGCCGTCCCTATCCAAGATCCTGCTACAGGGCAACCGGCCAATCCAAAAAACAGTTATGAAGGCCGAAAACACGAACCGGATATAGATGGGCCTCAGCAAGCCTCAGAAGAGACGGATGAAGTCTACGTGGATCCGCGTAAAGAAGAAAATCTGCCAGCAGGCGGCAAAAACGTTGCAAGCTTAAACGCTCATGATTTAAGCCAAGATGGCAATGAGTAGCTACTAGTCACTGTTAATAGTGCTTTAGCTGTCTAAAAGAGACACATTATAATTATAAGGAACCAATTATGGAAACCAAAGATCCAGCTTTGAGTAAAACTCGAATCACAGAAACCGATACCCATCAAACATTGGGCGAGGCGCAGACGATGAACATGCGTCCCGATAATCATGATGAACTAGAAGAGAACATCACTGAAAATAAAGGGACGGATACTTTTGAAGAAGGGATAGTCGACTCAGAACACGTCAATGATGATGATAATCCAGCACGCCAGCCTGATCGCCGCGATCAAAAAGGCAACGGCTTTGACGATAATATTAATGAAAAAACCGTGGGTAGCGAGTCGCCTGATAGCCAAAAGATCAATGATATGAATCGCTATGCCAATATAGATAATGCTCAGACCCGCGTGCTGAATCCTGACGAGAAGGACAGTATCCGATAGATGAAATGGGTATTTTGAAAAAGACGTATCAACAAGGAATATATCCTAAGGAATAAAAATGAGCATACCAGATGACAAACAAATTATTAATGAAGATCGCAAGCTAAAAGACGCGGATGACAATAATGGTATCGTGCCTGATGATGCACTACAAAAGGCCAATCCCGCTGCTGCAGAAAGAGTAACTGATGATCATGACCCGCATAACATTGTCAAAGATAAGAAACAGTATGATAGTCCACTAATGGAAAATGATAAGTAATATGTCTATGGCATTGTCCAAATTTTTTACGCTGCAAAAGTTAATACAAGAGAAGCCAGTTTTACGCCTCTGTCAAGAAGAGAGATGGAGGGGCAAGCACTTGCTCAGTGCTTGCCTCTTTTTTTATATGTATAAGATTTTTGTAAGTGTAAGAAAGGGGACAACAAGCTGATATTAAGCAGGAGTGCCGCTGTGAAAGCGCAACTCAGTATCTGGACTGGAAATCAACTCGGCTTCTACTGCTTTAAAAAATACCACTCTCTCATCAATATTGTCTTCAGACAGTGATTGCGCTAGTGCTAAATAGTCCTCAAAATGGCGGCTCTCTGACTTCAATAAATAGCGATAGTATTTTGCCAAGCGCGCATCGTTGATAACTTCTGCTAATGCCGCAAACCGCTCGCAAGAACGCGCTTCAATAAATGCCCCAATGATCAGTACATCTACCATCGCTGCCGGCTCGTAAGTGCGCTTGTGTTTTAACATACCTTTGGCATAACGGCCTGCACTTAAGTATTGCCAGTCCTGTCCACGATTATTCATGATACCCAGCACTTGCTCATAATGGAGCATCTCCTCACGTATTAGCTGCGCCAATTTACGCTGCAAATCATAAGAAAACTCATAACGAAATATCAAATTCATGGCGGTACCGGCCGCTTTTTTTTCGCAGTTGGCGTGGTCTTGAATAATAGTAGGCAAGTTTGCCATCGCTGCATTGACCCAAGACTCTGTGGTTCTAGCTCCCAAAAAATTATAAACAGGGGAGAGGTCTACTTTTATAGGCGTTCGCAATTGGGCGATGTCGACGCTATCTTCTGCCATATTGTTGTCGTCAGTACCGTGATCACTCATGTTGTCACTAATAATGCTGTCGCTCATACTGTCGTTTCCTATATAGGTAGTGTCTTTATTCATAGATTCTTTATTCATAGATTCTTTATATATGGTTTCTTTATTCATAGATTCTTTATGCATCGTTTCTGTCATGGTCGAGTGTTTAAGACGTTTTGATCGCACATAAAAAGTTAAATAGATAACGCTTACGTATCAATCACTGTGCTAATGATTACTTATCGTTTGTCTGTATGATCCTTCTGTGTCATTAGTGAGAGGTATGAAAGTGCTATAACACTGATGGCGTATAGGTTATCATTATTAGACAACCCCAATATTTATTTAGTAAATGAGGTTTTCTTGTTTATTTCTTTATTTGATAGTAGGATGAGATTTTGCTTAAGCGGCTTTTTGTCTTACTATTAAATATCGCTTGATGGTAAATGGCAAGCATATAGCAACTGCTGATACGAAATAAACCAGCAGTCATCTAGCTACCGTCTCTTCAAAACCGTTTAATTAGTATGGCCGAGCATATTTTATGACAAGGTAGAACGAGCATAAATGTTTTGGCTGTTTAAACGCTTGAGTCGCTATTCACGGTTAGCTTATATGATAACTTAATCAGTAAGTTTGCTTAATAGGTCATTTAAATTGGGAATAGATGCCTAAGCCTACGAACGACAGTGTCCAATCACTGCGGTAGCAACTTCGTCTTTACACACCTCACGAACAGATAAGGATAACAATATGAGCCAGTCTTCTAACGCCAATCGTATTCAAAAGGGCATTCTTGCCATCGATAAGCAGATGTTCGATTTTATTGAAAACGAAGTGCTGCCGAAAGTCGGTGTTGATTCAGACAGCTATTGGTCAGGTTTTGAAAAGGTTATTAAAGAATTTACGCCGCGTAATAAAGCGCTGCTCGCGACCCGTGCCAAAATTCAGCAGCAAATTGACCAGTGGCATCTCGACAATCCTGCCAAAAATGGCGATATTGATTACCCAGCTTATAAAGCGTTTTTACAAGAAATCGGCTACTTACTACCAGAAGGCGATGATTTCAAAGTCAGCACTCAAAACGTCGATGACGAGATTGCCCATATCGCAGGCCCGCAGTTGGTGGTACCAGTCCGTAACGCCCGCTATGCATTGAACGCAACTAACGCGCGTTGGGGCAGCTTGTACGACGCCTTGTACGGCACAGATGTCATCAGCGATGAAAATGGTCAAGAAGCCAAAGGTGGCTATAACCCAACTCGCGGCGCCGCTGTCGTCGCCTATGCCAAAAAATTCTTAGATGAAAGCTTTGCATTAGCATCAGGCTCATACACTGATGCTACTGGCTTTAAAGTTGTCGATGGCAAGCTTGAAGTCGTACAAGGCGATAGCAGTACTGAATTAAAAGATGCCGCTCAGTTTGCAGGCTTTGTCGGCGAGGCTGAAAGCCCAACTGGTATTTTGTTAAAAAACAACAACCTACATGCTGAAATCCAAATCGATGGCAGCCATCCAGTGGGTAAAGACGACCCAGCTAACATTAAAGACGTATTACTTGAATCTGCTATCACGGCGATTCAAGATTGCGAAGACTCAATCGCTGCCGTTGATGCCGAAGAAAAAGTAGAAGTGTATCGTAACTGGTTTGGTTTGATGAATGGCGACTTGCAAGAAACCTTTGAAAAAGGCGGCAAAACTCGTACGCGTAAACAAAACCCAGACCGCGAATACACCACGCCAGATGGCGGCGCACTTATCTTACCAGGTCGCTCGCTACTATTGATTCGTAACGTTGGTCACTTAATGCAAAACCCGGCTATCTTGGTTGATTTGGGTAACGGTCAAGAAGAGATTTTTGAAGGCTTAATGGATGGTTTGATTACTCCGCTATTGTCTTTAAATGATTTAAAAGGTAAAAACGAGCTATCAAACTCGCGCAAGGGCTCGATGTATATCGTTAAGCCAAAAATGCACAGCCCTGAAGAAGTCAAAATGGCGAACGATTTGTTTAACGCCGCCGAAGACTTATTAGGTTTAGAGCGTAATACCATTAAAATCGGTGTGATGGATGAAGAGCGCCGTATGACGGTTAACTTAAAAGAAGCTATTCGCCAAGCAAAAGAGCGCGTTATCTTTATCAATACGGGCTTCTTAGACCGTACGGGTGATGAGATGCACACCAGTATGAACGCCGGACCCTTTGTCCGTAAAGGCGATATGAAATCGCAAGCATGGCAGCCAGCTTATGAGCAGTGGAACGTCGATATCGGTTTAGAGACCGGTCTACAAGGCCACGCTCAAATTGGTAAAGGCATGTGGGCCAAACCTGATGAAATGAAAGAGATGATGGAAAGCAAAATCACCCATCCACAAGCAGGCGCTAGCACAGCTTGGGTTCCATCCCCAACGGGCGCTACTTTGCACAGCATGCATTACCATGAGGTCAATGTTGCCGATGTACAAGATAGCCTAAAATCCCGTGAGCGTGCCAGCTTAGATGATATCTTGACCATTCCATTGGCCAAAGATACCAACTGGACAGAAGAAGAAAAGCAGCAAGAACTTGATAATAACGCTCAAGGTATCCTAGGTTATGTCGTACGCTGGGTAAACCAAGGCGTTGGCTGTTCTAAAGTACCAGATATCAATGATGTAGGTCTAATGGAAGACCGTGCAACCTTGCGTATCTCAAGTCAGCACATTGCCAACTGGCTGCACCATGATGTGGTTAGCGAACAGCAAGTCATGGATACCATGAAGCGCATGGCAAAAGTCGTCGATGAGCAAAATGCGGGCGATAATGGCTATCAGCCAATGGCCAATAACTTTGATAATTCTTACGCCTTTAAAGCTGCTTGCGATCTAGTCTTTAAAGGTCGTGAGCAGCCAAGTGGTTACACTGAGCCATTATTGCATCAAGCGCGTTTAGACTTAAAAGCCAATACGCATTGCTAGTTCGTTATTTTTAAACGTTATTTTGGGGCTACTTACCCATGGTTGAGTAGTCCTTTAATACTTAGTATTGCTCAAGCATACTTAAAGCGATATTTTTACGTCGATTATTTATAGAAGTTACCCCTATTTGCCAATGGCAAGTAGGGGTATTTTTTTGTTTTTATCTGAACAATCGTTAAACCTTAGATTAAATATGGGTTTTAGAATTTTTCGTCATCAAAGACTTAAAAATATGTTGCAAATTATGTCAAAGTTGTTATGCTTGTACTCGAAGTATGAGTTTGGTAACGGATGTTACGCAACAGAGCGATAAAGACCAACGTTTACATGGCAGTTACGATTTCGATCCCAGTTATGTAAGTCATGGTTTTTTTCATCTTACGGTAATAGAACTTCGCCACACTTGTTTCTGACTAATCTCGGTAGCCAGTTACACATTATATCTTTGAGGATTTGTGACGATACCATTTTGGGCACCGGCTAATAATAGCTCGCTCATTACTAAAATTACCCCACTCTCAACTTGAAATAAGCAATTCAAACTGAAGAGGCGGGTTACCAAGTTTTTTGTTGAGTACAAAGCACAGATTGTGTGAAAGAATCTTACGAATCAATCGATGAGACAAATGCCATAA
>NZ_QQAI01000018.1:0-50581 GCF_021023115.1 Psychrobacter sp. CCUG 69069 | reverse complement strand
TAAATAGATATTGATGATAAATTCGTCTATGGGCATCTCACAACTCCATTGTATTCTTGGTCGAAAACAATAGATTAGTGAGGTGCTCTTCTTTTTTCAATCACTTTCGAAGTTGAGAGTGGGGTTATTGTTTTAATATCTGTTTTTGTTTATATTGTCTGCGCCTACGAATACTAGGATTGATCCTATTTTTATCCACAAAAAAGACATTCATTCACAAAATCTATCATTCTGTTTAATGAATGATGAATGAGC
Organism: Psychrobacter sp. CCUG 69069; assembly: GCF_021023115.1. NCBI lineage: Bacteria > Pseudomonadati > Pseudomonadota > Gammaproteobacteria > Moraxellales > Moraxellaceae > Psychrobacter > Psychrobacter sp. CCUG 69069. Next base: position 50,326 of record NZ_QQAI01000018.1, on the reverse strand, counting down.
AATTCTTAGTTCTTAATAGTTAACAATATGCCTATTAAGGTTATCTCTCTTATTTTACAGTTGGATTCACTATGAGCAAAAATAACGCAATTGATTTAGACAGTCTAAACGTTGATGAGCTACGCGCCATCACCGAAAATGCCCAGCAGCTTATCGCTCAAAAACAACATCAGCGCTTGTATGATGCTTACATGCAGTTTGAACAAATTGCCGAAGACAGCAATGCGACTATCGAAGAGATTTTAAAAGCTGGTGAAAAGCTAGAGAAAAAACGCAGTATTAAATATCGTAATACCAATAATAACGAAGAGACGTGGACTGGCCGTGGTCGCAAGCCAACGTGGTTGGTCGACGCTCTAGCAGCCGGTCGTGATCTTGAAGATTTTGCTGTCTAACACGGCTTATTTAGCCGTGCAAGATTGCACATGCTGCGTTGCTTTTTAGGCTGATATCTAGGGATTTATTTAAAAGTATTAAGCGGTATTGTAATCCGCCCCAGCGCTTATCAGTAGACAGAAGCCAGTATCTTTATTACCAGTATTTTGGTAAAAAGATACTGGCTTTTTTTCTGTCATCTATAGGCCATTGTTTGTTATGATAATGACGTTTTTGTCTTATATAAGAGTTGTGCCATCGTGCCTCAAATATCTGCGTCGTCTCATAAGCGCCCTCGTAAGCTGTGGTGGCTAGTTGGGTTTGTATTGTTTGCGCTATTTGTCGTGTTACAGATGCCAGCGGTGTGGCTCCTTGAGAAGTATGCGCCAAATACGCCTTATGTACAGCACGTGTCTGGTAATGTGTGGCAAGGCTCAGTCATTTGGCAGGTACCTTTATCAGCGACAGCGCTTACAGGTACGGCTGAGTGGTCGTGGCAGCCATGGCAGCTGTTATTAGGTAAGTTGGGGGCAAAAGTCGATATCCACTCAGGACAAACCCGTCTCAATGGCCAAGTCAAAATAGGGTTTAATTCGTGGCAAGTAGATGACATGAGCGGAAAAATTGCCCCTGAGACGTTAGCCCGTGTGGTTGATTGGCAATTGCCCAATACGCCGATTCAGGTCAATAACGTCGCGCTAAAACGCCAGTCTGGCTCAAATGCAGAAAACAACGACGCAGACAAAAAAATCGCTGAATTTAGTCAAGCGGATGGTCAGTTGACATGGGTTGGCGGTGAAATGGGGTATCCTAGCGGTAATAAGGTCTTTTATATCACGATGCCTACGATGCGTGCTGAGCTTAGCGTGGAACAAAAGAACCATAAAAACCTGTTGCATATCAATCTGTTAAATAACCAAGATAAGCGCTTAGGAGACTTATATATCGACGGCGACAATATGCTAGATGTCAGTTTGACGCAGCGTCTGTTAGAAAATATGCTTGAGTATAAAGGACAAGCGCCGCAAGATACGCCAGTCGTCAGTGTCCGGCAGCCGCTACTAAGTGGGCTGGGGACACGCTAGATGATGAATGTTGCCACCAGTGTAAAACCCCTGATTAATATCCTTAACCGCTGCTCAGGCTGGTTGCTGTTATTAGCCATTGCTTGGTTATGCTGGACCGCAGCGCGTTTGTTATGGTTATTGTTGGCTGCGCCATTAGCCCCCGCATTGCCATTAGCGCCTTTACAAAGCAGCTCTGCCTCTGACAAAGACTACAGTGGCTTGTTCGCTATTTTTTCTGATCCCGATCCTGTCACGGCGGCTGTGCAGCCGCCGCCTAACGTGGGTTTAAAAGGGGTGTTATTGGCCATACCAGAGAGCCTGTCTTCAGCATTATTAGACGTCAATGGTGAGGTAAAAAATTATCGCATCGGTGATGACTTAAAAGACAGTCACTATACGCTTGTCGCTGTCGATTGGAATTCGGTTATTATCGCTGATGCGAACGATAAGCAAACCGTCATTAGCATGCCAGAAGCCATGCCCCTAGACCAAAGTGCGATGCTAGCAGGCGCAGTGAGTAACCAGCGTTTGCCAGATACCAGCATGCTACCGACCGCTCCTCAGCCCGCGCAAGATATTGGGACTGAATCGACCGAGACAGGTAGTGAAAGCAATCCGCAATCGGCTATTGAAGAGGCGGTCACGGCATTGCAAGAAAATCCAGCCAGTTATCTGAGTAGAATGGGGGTGATGGCTGCAGGGGAAAGTTATCAAGTCACAGCGGCCATGCCCTCTAAACTGCGTAACCGCCTAGGGCTTGAACCCGGTGATAAGGTACTAACCGTAAATGGGCAGAGTGTGGGTAATAACCCTGCACAGGATGCTGGGGTACTCCAACAGGTACAGCAAGCAGGTGAAGCGCAAATAGAAGTGCAACGTGGCGAGCAAGTTATTACCATTCGTCAGCAGTTTTAAACCCCATAAACTGCTGACAGCTCCTATGTTAAATAAATAAGCAGTGGGTTCGTGCTGCGGCAAGCGGGCGAGCGCTTAGTCATTTCAGCACACAATAAACTCAGTACATACGAAGCATCATCACGGTAGGTAATCATCCATATGGTCAGTTTTCATAATTTTTCAGTCACGCCTTTGCACCATGTTTTGCAGCGTCTGATGCGGCTGTGTCGCCCTCTTTGCCTAGCCGTGCCATTATGGGCCGCCAGTATAGGGCTTGCGAGTGCTGAGAGTTGGAAGGTTAACTTACAAGACGCTGATATCAAAGCCTTTATCAATGAGGTGGCCACCATTACTGACCAAAACTTTGTCCTTGATCCACGTATCAATGGCAATGTCACGGTGATCTCCAATAAAGCCTTGTCCCGTGATGAGATCTACCAGCTGTTTTTGAGTGTGATGCAAGTGAACGGGGTGGCCGCAATCGAGTCGGGAACCACTATTAAACTGGTACCAGACAATATTGCTAAGCAATCAGGCGTCGCTGTAGATTTGCGCGGTGACAGTGTCGGGGAGGCTCTGGCAACCCGCGTTATGTATTTGACCAATACCCAAGCTGCCGAAGTGTTGGGTGTTATTAGACCACTGATGCCGCAGTCCGCTCATGCCGCTGCCGTGCCTGGAGTCAATGCACTGGTGTTATCCGATCGTGCAGACAGTCTTAACCAGCTGACAGCACTTATTCGGGATCTAGACAGTAATGTTAATGATAGCTTGCGTGTGATACCACTGCGTCATGTCGATGCTGAGCGTATGATGGATCTGATCAGCTCACTGGTAGCAAGTGCTGCTGGTGGTCAGGCACAAGGGGGTAATCAGCTAAAGGTGATTGCTGATACGGCCAGTGATAGGCTGTTGGTTAAAGGCAGTCCTGAGATGATTGCTAAAGTTCAAGAAATGGTCAACGAGTTAGATACCACGCCCACAAGACGGTTAAGTGGTCTGCGCGTCTTTCGATTAAAATATGCCAGTGCCGGTCATATTGCAGAAATGCTACGTGGATTGCTTGCCAATCAGTCAATTAATAGCAAGGGTGCCACCTCTTCGTTAGAGTCGGCGTCACTGAACGATGCGAGTAGTACAGGAGCGGCTTTAGCTAATGATGCTAGTACCCTTAATAGTAGTGCTACGACCTCAGCGACATCCAGCACAAGCGCAAATAGTACGGGTACAGGGGTGGGTGGCCGTCCCTTTAGTATTATCGCTGATGAAACGCAAAACGCCATCATCGTCAATGCGGCACCTGAGCTGATGTTTGAGATTGAAGAGGCGGTCAATCAGTTAGACAATCGCCGAGCGCAAGTATTGATTCAAGCCGCTATCGTCGAAGTCTCAGGTGATGATGCAACCCAGCTTGGCGTGCAATGGGCGCTAGGCAATGCCAATAGTGGCTATGGGGTGATAAACTTTAACAATGTGGGGGCAAGTGCCGCCTCCCTTGCCGCCGCTGCCTTATCAGGTGGAGGTACAGCCGGCATCAGCGCAGCAGCAGGCTCGATAGCTGGGGCGTTAATTGGTATCGGTGATAGCAGCAAAGACAGCCAAGGGAATACCCAGTTTTATGGGGCTATCTTGCAGGCGCTTGATTCTTCTACCAGTGCAAACCTGTTGTCTATGCCATCGATTTTGACGTTGGACAACGAAAAAGCCAGCATTTTGGTTGGGCAAAACGTGCCTTTTGTTACTGGCTCTTTTACCACCAGTGGCAACAATTCAAATAACCCGTTTCAGACCATTGACCGTCAAGACATTGGTATTAACCTAAATGTCATACCGCACATTGGTGACAATGGCACAGTTCGTTTGGAGGTCTCGCAAGAAGTCTCGTCGGTTGTCCCTGGCAGTACGGGCAACGCGAGTGGTTTGATCACCAATAAAAGCCTTATTAACACAACGATTTTAGCCGATGATCAGCAGACCATTGCGCTCGGGGGGTTGATGCGTGACAACACCACCACACGTCAACAAAAAGTTCCGGGCTTGGGTAATGTACCCGTCATTGGCCGCCTGTTTCGCTCTGACAATGATACGACGCAAAAAAGCAACTTAATCATCTTTTTACAGCCAACCATCCTTCGAGATGGCGGGGCGGTCGCTAGTGTCACTGAGCGCAAGTTCAATCAGATGCGCGTACTGCAGTTGGTCATTGATAAAAACGGTACGATCAAACAACTGCCATTGAGTGGTACAGAAGGCTGGGATGGTAAAATCAGTGCGGATTATGAATTGATGCCGCTTAACCCGCTTATTCCTAAGCGCGATCAGACACCAAAAGCCGCCCCTCAGGGCTTCACGAAAGTGGATAGCCCAAGTAGTGGCATAACCACTTATCCTTTGAATCGTTAATACCTCAACAAATGGCTGTTTCATGCTACCTTAATTAAATGACCGTCTCTTCTTGCCACCACCTTTGAAAGTACGGAGTAATGTGACAAGGCGCCTTGAACGTAAGTGATATCGCGTCTTGATTTGCGTATTGATAACACAGATAAACACAGTACTTTTTATTTCCCCGTATACTAGCTACTAGTTAGGCATTGATGATGAACACTTGCTGATAAATCCTATAGATAATGATATAAAGGTAGAGGTGAAGACGTTGACAAGCCATCCTAATACAAAAAAGTGGTTGATTTTAGGGGTGATTGCCACAGGTTTATTGGTGATTCCTCGGCGTAGCAGCCAAAAAGCTGATATCAACTTATCTGACAAAAACACTGTAAAAACCAAAAGTAACATCATTAATAGTGAGCAAAGAACAGCTAAATAGCGGCGTAGAAAAAACGCCTTTAGTGACCGTGACGGTTTTGTGGTTCACATAACGCCTCACCTTGTGAAAAAATATTAATTTGGAGTCTAACCATGACCCCTAACGATTTATCTACCGTGTCTACACAGACGCCGCCTGATATTTATCCTCTCATCGACACTCATACTCATTTGGATATCCCAGTGTTTGACGATGATAGAGAGCAACTCATACAGCAGGCCTATAAGCAGGGTGTGCGACACCTTGTATTAGTCGGTTATTTATATCGGCATTTTGAGCGTATGTACGATACGAAGCAATTACTGAATAAGCGGTTGCCATCTTCTACACTAGAAGCTAACAGACAAGATCAGACCCATACCAACATTCATATTGCGCTGGGTTTACATCCTTTTTATATTGAACAGCATCGCGAAGACCATTTAACAGAGATGGCAAAAATGATTGCTGAGCAGCGGCCGCTCGCAATCGGTGAGATTGGTTTAGACACCTTTACTGATGTTATGAAAACGCCGGAGATGTTTGCCAAGCAAGAGCGTTTTTTTAAGGCGCAGTTGGATATGGCAGTGACTTATCAGCTGCCAGTGATGTTGCACATTCGTAAGGCCCACGCAGAAGCATTGGCCATACTAAAAGCACATGACTATGATGCCCATAAGCTGGGCGGGATCGCTCACAGTTTTAGTGGCGGCGAGCAAGAAGCAAAGGCGTTTGTGAAGTTGGGCTTTAAGCTTGGGGTTACTGGTCAAGTCACCAACCCAAACGCTAAGAAACTGCGTCGCGCTATTCAAGCAGCCGTTGACAATTATGGTATCGAGTGCTTGGTGATAGAAACCGACTGTCCGGATATGACGCCTATCATGTGTCAGACAAAAGAGGAGGATTCATCAGTGCTTGGCAGCAGTCCGGCCAATGAGGAGCGAGCTACGCCAGTACATAATAGAAATGTACCAGCCAATCTAGCGTGGGTGGTGCTGAGCCTAAGTGAGTTACTTGATGTACCACCGTCTACTCTGGCTGAACAATTATGGCACAACAGTTGCAACGCTTTGCAAACGACATGGGCTTATTCTCCCTAGGCGTTGCTATCACTATCAATAACGGATACTACCAAACGTGATGTATTAGGAGCCACTTGTTTGGAGTCATTGAAACGCGAATGAAGTAGTAACGAAAGCCCTCACAACCAGAACCAGAGTAATCAACACAATCTAAAAGAGCCTATAATCTGTGATGAGTAAAACCCAGCCATTTGACCAACCAATGACAGAACCTGTCGACACTGACGCTTCTGTCATGCAAGATACCAATACAACTGCAGAAAGTGAGCAGTATGAACGCCGTTTCCAAGGAACACGGACACTCTACGGCGCCTCTACAGTGGATACTTTTGCCGCCGCCCATGTCTATGTTATTGGCATAGGGGGCGTTGGCTCTTGGGCAGCTGAAGCGTTGGCTCGAACGGCAGTCGGTACGGTTACGTTGATTGATTTGGACGTGTTGGTGGCCTCTAACGTCAATCGGCAGCTACCAGCGCTAGACAGTACTTTTGGCCAAAGCAAAATTGCAGCGATGGCAACGCGTATGCGTGAGATTAACCCAAAGGTAACCCTAAACTTAATTGATGATTTTTTGACGGTAGACAATATAGAGAGACTATTGCCCAGTCGTCATGAAGCAAAATCCGCTGCAGCAGAAGGCAGGCCTATTGTGGTGCTAGATTGTGTCGATGATATGCATGCTAAGCTCGCCATTGCCTTGCATTGCCGTTTTAATAAACTAAAACTGGTCTGCGCCGGCGGGGCTGGTGGCAAAACAGACCCGACTCAGATCAGGGTCAGCGATTTACGCGAGAGTTACCAAGATCCACTGCTTGCCAAACTACGGAATAAGCTACGCCATGAAAAAGGCATCAATAGCACGCTAAAGGAAAAGTTTGGTATCAAATGTGTGTATTCTGTAGAGCCGCCGCGCGTAGATAAACACTGCCAAACAGGTGGCCTGCATTGTGGCGGTTATGGCTCAGCAGTCGTTGTTACGTCCGTGGTAGCGATGATGATGGTGAGTGAAGCGTTACAGTTGCTGATAAAACAGACGGTGTGAGGCTGCGCGCCTGATATTATTTAATGGAGTCTATCTTGTCTATGTTTAACTCACCTACACACAGTTACCCAGTAGCGGTAGATGAAGAAGAACGCATTAATAAGCTGAGGAAGTATCGGGTACTCAATAACAATGATGAGCCTGCTTTTGAGCGCCTTATTGCGCTGGCAAAGCTGTTTTTTGACACGCCAGTCGTTGCCATCTCCTTCATGGATGAAGATACCCAATATTTAAAATCTGCCCTCGGACTTGATGGGGTGTGCCAAACGACGCGTGAAATCGCTATTTGCAATTATACGGTACTCTCTAACGAGGTTTTTATAGTACCAGACTTAGCACAAGACAGTCGTTTTAGCCAAAATCCGTTAGTGACAAGCTCTCCTTATTTGCGGTTTTATGCGGGCGCGCCCATCATTTTGCATGAGAACAATAAAAGCTACCGTTTAGGCTCTTTATGTGTGATGGATATGAAGCCGAACCATCACTTTGATGACCAACAAGCGCAGGTGTTGGCTCAATTTGCGATGATGGCAGCCGATGCCTTGCAATTACAGGATAAGCAGCGCGAAGCTAAACATGCCAATGAGATGAAGTCAGATTTTTTGGCCAATATGAGTCATGAAATCCGCACCCCAATGAACGGTATTATTGGTATGGTAGAGATGCTAGGGGAGACTACACTTAGCAGTGAACAACAAGAGTACGTGGATAATATCAAAGTGTCTAATGAGCATTTGATGGCCATTATCAATGGGATTTTAGACTTATCGAAAGTAGAGTCGGGAAAAATGACCATTGATTCTGTGCCAGTTAATTTGTCTGCATTGTGCAATGAGGTGGTCAGCCTCTTTGCGGTCAAAGCCCGTCAGCGCGGTTTGATTTTAGACTACCACTATACTGAGTCGTTATCGACTTATGTGCAAGGAGACCCAGTACGCCTCAAACAAATCCTAGCAAATCTTGTCAATAATGCCATTAAGTTTACTCGTGAAGGTGGGCGAGTGAGTATCGATGTCAAACACGTGCCCAACTGCCACTGTGAAGATCATGATGATCAACGTTCTAAAGAGTATGAGTTTACGAGCGCTCAAAAAAGCAGTTCGGGTAAAGTTACGACTACTAGTGTGCCTAACGAAGCCATGACCTTATGTATCGAAGTCACAGATACGGGGGTGGGTATCAAAGCCGAATCATTGGAGGCGATATTTGATGCCTATGATCAGGCAAATAAATTCACCCACCGGCTCTATGGCGGTACTGGTCTTGGGCTGTCTGTGTGTAAATCGTTGGTTGATTTGATGGGGGGATATATTGATGTAGATAGCAAAGTTGGGGTCGGTACGACTTTTAGTGTTTTATTGCCGCTACCTTCTATCGATGAGCATCAATATGAGGCGTGGCAAGGCTTAAACGACTTGTCCATCATTGCGCCCACCCATGAGCGTGCGGGGCACATATTATTGGTTGAAGATGATACGGTCAATGCGATTATCGCTAAAAAAGCGCTAAACAACAGTGGTCATACCGTCACTCATGTCACGGATGGACAACAAGCCATTGAGATTTTTGCTTTGTCTCCTGAGCGCTATGACCTTATTTTAATGGACCATCACATGCCAATTTTGGATGGTGTACAGGCCACAATCAAACTGCATGAACTCTACGATCCCCAGACACTACCGCCCATTATTGCTTTGACTGCCAATGCGATGGATGGCGAGCGCAAAAAATATCTAAACGTTGGCATGCAGGATTATTGCACCAAGCCTTTTAAACAAGAACAGTTGAATGCGTTGGTTCAATACTGGCTGATCCAAAAACAATCCTCAGCAGAAGAATAGGGGCAAAGTGCTCTTAATAAGAGGCGTCCATAGTGACCGCCCCACGTACAAAAAAAGCGGAACCACTTATCACGTGGTTCCGCTTTTTTATTGAGAACTAGAGAACAGCCATTTATTGTTTAAAGGCGATGCTATAGTTTACAGGTGATTAGTTGACGCGAGTTTGATAATCACCAGTGCGAGTGTCGACACGTACAATTTCGCCTTGCTGTACAAACAAAGGTACACGTACTACCGCACCGGTTTCTAGCTTAGCAGGCTTACCGCCACCGCCAGAGGTATCACCGCGCACGCCAGGATCCGTTTCCGTGATTTGTAATTCAACAAAATTAGGCGGGGTGACTGATAAAGGCGTGCCGTTGAATAAGGTAATAACGCATAGGGCATTGCTGTTTTCTTTTAGCCATTGCGGCGCATCACCCATCGCGTTTTTGTCCGCTTGGATTTGCTCAAAGCTCTCTGGATGCATAAAATGCCAAAACTCACCATCATTATATAGATAGTTCATTTCAGTATCCATCACGTCAGCAGCCTCTAAGCTGTCGCCTGATTTAAACGTTTGTTCCAATACTTTACCACTACGAAGATTACGCAACTTGACGCGGTTAAAGGCTTGGCCTTTACCAGGTTTGACAAACTCGTTTTCAAGGATGGCGCAAGGATTGCCATCGAGCATAACTTTTAGACCAGCTTTAAATTCATTCGTAGAAAAACTTGCCACAAGAAACTCCTAGGGGTTGTAAATATGATGATAGGTCGTGCTTACTGTACAAAATGCTGTGGTTACGCCAAGTGCTTAGAAGGTAACGGCTATACTTTGATAGGGTACACCGTAAGGGCGTATAATAACGCCTTTTAGGCACAGATAGTAGGCTGTCATGATAAACCATTTAATCACACAAAAAAACTGGCAAACGCAATTATCCGAAGCCATTACCTCCGTTGATGAGCTGCTAAGCATCCTACAGCTCGAATCCCTACGCGCAGAGGTTTATGTGCCTAAGCATTTTGAGCTGCGAGTACCGCGCGATTTTGTGGCAAAAATGACCATTGGTGATCGTAATGATCCTTTATTAAAACAGGTTTTGCCAGACCAACGTGAGCAAATCAAGGTGACGGGCTATGTGGCGGATCCCCTAAGCGAGAACACGCAAAACCCAGTAAAAGGGATGCTTCATAAGTACCAGTCGAGAGTGTTATTGACTATTACGGGCGCTTGTGCGATTCACTGTCGCTACTGCTTTCGTCAGCATTTTGACTACAGTGCCAATATGCCAACGGCGGATGCGAAAGAGAATATCATTAACTACATTACCGCCCATCCTGAGATTAATGAAGTGATTTTAAGTGGCGGCGATCCATTAAATGTAACAAACAGGCGTTTATTTGCCTGGTTAGATACGCTAGAGGCCATTCCGCAACTCACCACAGTTCGGCTACACACTCGTCTGCCTCTGGTCATTCCAGCGCGTTTAGACGAGGCACTATTGGAGCGCCTCTCTCAAAGCCGCTGTCATATTGTGATGGTGATTCACTGTAATCATGCCAATGAAATCGATGTCATGACGGCACAGTACCTACAGCGCGCTCGGGCAGCTGGCGTTACTCTGCTCAATCAAGCAGTTTTATTAAAAGGGGTCAATGACAGCGTTGAGGCTCAAACACAATTGAGCCAGCGTTTGTTTGCCTCTGGGGTGCTGCCTTATTATTTGCACGTCTTAGACAAAGTGGCGGGTGCAGCTCACTTTGATCACGAGGTGCGCTCGGCAGTTGCGCTCTATTGGTCATTGCTGGCGGCACTGCCCGGCTATCTAGTACCTAAGCTGGTAAGAGAGCTGCCCAATAGACCTTTTAAGGTGCCGATTGATATTTACAGTGACACTTAATAAGAGCGCTGTGTTATATTGGAAAATTAGTAAACAAAGAGTGGTTATTAGAAAGTAGGTAGATCAGTTTGGTTGTAAGGCGCGCGGGTTCAACAGTAGTATTCTCTACGAGTAGCCAAACCTTATGTTATGACTAAAATTTGTCTCATTTGTAGGTTAAAATGAGGTCACGCCCTAGTTACTAGGAATACTGATGATCACTTTATCGACGTTGCAAGCGTATCTATCTGCTCCAGAATCCCTATCCCCTTCCACGAATCAGTCGGTCAATGGCCAAGCGCATTATTTGCTCAAGTTGTTGACCACCTTACCTTCACAAACACAAGCGAGACAAGCTGAGCACTTAGAAAAAGTACTCACGATATTACGCGGGACCAATATAGACGAGCAGCAACGTCTTAAACTCACAGCGGCGGTGATCGCAGCCTCAGACCAACTGATTGCCACGCTACGGCAGTACTATATTTACGAAACAGGAGCGCTCAGTGATGCTCAGTTAGCGTATGTGGCTCAGACAAAGTCATTGTACTATCTCACTATTATGGTCTATGACACAGTGATACGCCATAAAACAGCACGGCTAAAATCTCAGCGCAAACCCTCCAAAAACAAAGGCTGGCAGCGCTACTTTAAGACCGATAAGCCGGCATCAATGACGCTTGCTGTTGCTATTTACCAAACACTGCTAATGTACCAAAAACTACTGGGTGAAGATGCGATTTGCTATCAAGCCGCCTCACCTTACTTATGGTCAAAAATCAATCAGCTGTACCATCTTGCTTATCAGTACCATCTAGCTGACATTGATGTGAGAGCAACTGGGATCATAGTCACCCACGCTGCTAACACGATACATCAGTTATACTGCCAAATTTGTTTGCACAGCTTGTTAAATATGTGTGCCATGCGTCGTCCGCATATCCTACTCGCACAACGTTTGTTACCTGACTGGGCCAAGCACCTCGTCGCAACGATAGAGCCAAAAACTGAGACACGGGTATTTGTAGACTTGCAAGGTAATCATCCGCCCACCTATCTGACCGCCAATTCCGATATCAATCCATACGACGATTGCTGCCACTGTTTATTTATAGACTTGGTACCGATGGTTGAGTATTTTGAATCCCGTATAAAGGCCTTATGTAGTGAGAACAGCGAAGGGGTTGAGTGTTATTTGTTAAATAAAATATCGATGATGATCGCTTATCGATATTTACAGCGACCATTCACGCAAGCGGCTAAGACTCAGGCCAAACGAGCGGCTACTTTGGTTACAGGCTTTAACAACATTCATTACCGTGTGAGTTGTTCGCCCAGCTTTGCAAGCTTGATTGCTACGGAGCAGCTGCCGGAAGAACAGCGCCCTCGTTACGATACCGTTAGTCAGAAACAAGCCAGTATTGACGTAGTCATCAGCGAAGCTGTTGATGGTCACGGTGATAACTCCGTGTTTCGTACCCTACAATTATCAGAAACATCAGACAGGGGATTGGCTGTTAAAAAAGGGGTATTACAGACAATATCAAGTTGTGCTGATGTCGTAGTGGGTGACACAGGTGTGCTGAATAAAGAGCCGCGCCGCAACGAAAAGGTTAATGCTGTGGTGGTTGATAATGATGGGGCTACGACGGCACCGCCACCACTATACATGATGAGTCTGTTTTTAGTTTGCCGATCTGACCCGATCACACCAACTGATTGGACACTGGGGGTCGTGCGCTGGTTGAATCTTGATACTAAGCGTCCAATGATTGAGTGGCAAGTGCTGGGACATAAGCTCGTGGCTTGTGGAGTGCGTTTAGAAGGTAGAAAAACGCGTGGTCGTCATTTTGTCCCAGCGTTTATTGTTGGTAGCAACGAGCAGCTACAAACCACGGGTACCCTGATAGTGCCGACCTCCTACTTTCAGACGGATGATAGAGTCATCATGCGCGTTAACACGAAACAAACCCCGCTGCGTCTGGGGCACAGGTTGTTTGTCACGGACGAATTTAGCCAGTATGAGGTGGTCAGGCTATAGACTGTTTATGGTTTTATTAAAAACAGCCACGTAGTGATATAAAGAAGTGACTCCTTAGATTTTCTTTTATATTCTCCCACTAGATAATGATGATAAGTTAACCTGCAACCCGTTGGATTATTGTCTATAATGACTGGTAGTATTACGCCAGTCTATGTGTTGCCTTTGGCTGACCAGCATGGCATCCTAATCTCAACAAGCATGCCCCCATGATAAAAGTCGCTTAGCCTAATTCCCATAGTGCTTGCTTGATTTTTGCCAAAGGTATCCGGTTTCAACAGTCAGACATAAAAAAGATCACAAGATTCAAAAGGCTTCTTATGCGCACTCAGTCCGTCTTAAATCTATTAGTCATCGATGACGATCAGCTCTACGCTGAGCGCCTTGTGCACTTGTTAGATGGTTATTATGACACCATAAACTTGGGATTTTTGGACGATAAAGAGGAGCTGTTAAAGCTGCTGCGGCAACCTTGGGATGTACTGGTATTTGGCAACGCTTATGATATGAGCTTTACGGATGTCGTGGGCATCGTACAAGAGCAAGGTGTTGATCTGCCGATGATTTGCCTGATGAATGAAGAGATGGCAGTGAGTGCTAATGATGACGAAGGGTTCCCTGATATTATTAGCGGTACGATGGTCAAGGCTCTTAAAGTAGAGCAAGAAATGGCCGTGGTGATGTCTATTTGTTTGCAGCACGACAACTTACGTAGTCGCCGCGAGCTCAAAATGTTACGGCGTGTACTCTCTGAAGCAGAGCAGCGTGCGAATGTCTTGATTAAAAACTCTAAAAGTGCGGTTGCCTACATAGACCAAGGTATCCATATCTTTGCCAATGACCCTTATCTGCAGCTTTTTGGTTTTGAGTCGATGAATGATGTCATCGGCGTGCCTATTATTGATCTGATTGCTGGTGGCGACAACGTTAAGGGTTTCAAAAAATTCTTACGTCAATTCGATAAAGGCAGCCGTCAAGAAGTCGAGTTTGAGTTTGAAAGCGTGCGGACGGACGGTAGTACCTTCGAGGCGAAATTACAGCTGGCCGCTGCGACCTTAGATGGCGAGCCGGTGACTCAGGTCATTATTCAACAGAATAACACTAACAGTGCTGAGGTTGCTAAGCGGTTGGCAGAGGCTGAGCGTAAAGACAGCTTGACTGGCATTGACAATCGCCGCGGCTTTGAAGAGGAGATGGCAAGAGTACACCAGCAAGCGCGGCAAGGTCTGCTGACGGCGGCACTATTATATATACAGCTCGATAATATCGGTAAGATTAGCAGTAGCTTGGGTTTGCAAGGAATAGATGCGACCGTGAAGCAGGTCGCCTACACGTTAGACGACTTGATAACAGACGGACATGTGAGCCGTTTTAGCGACACTGGCTTTACTGTATTGGTAGAAGATAAGACAGCCGCTGAGCTTAAAAAACTGGCTGAGGTTATTGGTTCGCGTATCCGCGACATGCTTATCGAAGTGGATAAGCGTACGATCAGTACCACTGTTAGTATTGGTATTGTCAAAATTGAACAAAATACAGCAGAGCCTAGTGTGGTGCTCGAGCGTGCTATGGATGCTATTCATCAGGTCATGGTGGAAACCTCTAATCATGGCGGCACTTATCATATGTACGACCCAAGCGAACATGCCAATAGTGATGATCACGCGCTTGCTGAGTCTTTGATTGATGCCATTGCCAATAATCGCTTTGAGCTTTCATTTCAACCAATATATGACATTAATAATGATCGTAGTGATTTCTTTGAAGTGTATCTGAAATTGCCGCTGGCAGATGCTGACAACACAGTCTTGACCCCTGATCAGTTTATGGGCGTTGCCAAGACCCATAACTTGCTCGAAAAGATAGATCGCTGGGTGTTGATTAATGCGTGTAAAAAAGTCAATGAGGTACGTAAGAACCATCCTGAAGCCCGTCTGTTGGTGCAATTGACCAGCGCCTCATTAATCGATAAAAAGCTTCCCAATATAGTCAGTCAGCTGATAAAAGCAGTGGGCGGTGCCGCTGGGACGCTAACCCTTCAGTTTAACGAAAAAGCTATCTCGGATCATTTAACTGTCGCGAAAACGCAGTTTTCCGCACTGAGTCAAGTTGGCTGTCAGATGGGTGTTAATAACTTTGGTTCTTCGGCCAAATCTATAGAAATCGCCAGCTTTGTACAGCCAGACATGGTGCGTTTGGCCCGCAGTTATACAGAAGGTCTTGAGTCAGCGGATAATTTGGAAGCGGTTAAGTCCCTTATCGTGCGTACCAACGACATCAATGTCGATGTGTTGATGCCTTATATTGAAGATGCCGCGACCATGTCCATTTCATGGAGCGTGGGCGCGCGTTATCTGCAAGGGTATTACTTAGAAGAGCCTAGCAGCACCATAAAGGTTGTAAATTAAACTAAATATTGCCTAATAGTTTGGTGATCAGGTACAGCCAACCATTATTACTGCTATCGTTTAAGCGTTATTTGTTGGTGTAAACACTGATAAATAACGCTGTATTTTTATAAAAAGTTATTGATAAGTGACAAATGATTTTGCTTTTTGCGTGCTTGCTCATGGCATCATGATTTATGTCGCTCACTCATGACTGACACTCCTCAACCAAAGATTGCCAAAAATGTTTAAGATCAGTAATTGTCAAGTAAGCGCTCTTTTTGCCGCTGTTTTATTACTCACTGCTTGTGAGCGTGTGCCCCCTGATCACCGTGCTCCTGTGACATTGCCTCTATATACTGAGGGTGATGTTGATAATGGCGCGATCATCTATCAAGACGCCTGTGGACAGTGTCATCAGCTCAATGCGGGTCTCAATAAAAAAGGGCCACAGCTGATGAACATATACGGAGCGCCAGCCGCTGACTTAGAGGATTTTACCTATAGTCAAAGTTTAGAACAATCAGGTTGGGTCTGGGACGCAAAAACCCTTGATCCTTACATTGCCGATGCCCAAAAAGTCATGCCAGACTCAAAAATGCTGTCAAACCCTATGCCTGATGCCAAAGAGCGTGCCGATGTGATCGCTTATCTGTCCTCGCTTCGTGCTGCGCCGCCGATCGTAGGAGACAGTACAAAGTAACCTTTAATTGATCCTCCTGATTCCCATAAATAAATGAGCCAGTAATTGACTATGACCCATGCAGCGACCGACTACCACCACAATCAGCAAAAAATCGCACAGCTAATGGCACAGTTAAATCAAATTGTGCTAGATAAGCCGCAGGCGGTTAAGTTGGCGCTCAGTGGCATACTGGCAGGGGGGCATCTGTTGCTGCAAGATTTGCCAGGGATGGGTAAGACGACTTTAGCGCAAGGATTGGCACAGCTGCTGGGCTTGAGTTTTAGCCGAGTGCAGTTCACCAATGATATGTTGCCTGCAGACATCTTAGGCATGAGTATCTATGACCAAAGTAAACTGAAATTTGAGTTTCGTCCTGGGCCTATTTTTACGCAGCTGCTGCTTGCCGATGAGATTAACCGCTCTAGTCCAAAGACGCAAAGTGCATTGCTAGAAGCCATGGAGGAGCGACAAGTGACGCAAGACGGACAAACCTATCGTTTGCCGCAGCCATTCTTTGTGATAGCGACGCAAAACCCGTTGCAGCAAGCGGGTGTCTATCCGCTCCCTGAATCGCAACTTGATCGTTTTTTACTGTGCCTATCATTAGGTTATCCGTCACCTGCGGCGGAGCGCGAACTGTTAAAAGGCCAAGATCGCCGTGAACTGTTAAAAGAGTTGGACACTGTGCTTGATACAGAGGCTGTTTTGTTAGCCCAGCAAGGGGTCAAGCAAGTGTACGTTGCGGATGTGGTATTGGACTATCTACAAAGGCTGGTCGCCAAAACGCGCACCAGCCAAGAGTATCATGGCTTATCACCGCGCGGTGTGTTGTCCCTGCAGCGTGCCGCCCAGGCATATGCCTATGTATCGGGGCATATGGAGATGACGCCTGAAGACATTCAAGCGGTATTCGCGGCGGTCACTGACCATCGTTTGGGACAGCGTTTTGTCCCTGCGCATGTAACGGGTGGACAAGCACCGCAGACCATTGCGCAACGTATCTTGGCAGAAGTGCCTGTTGTTGTTTAAAAGCTTGTTATCTAAAAGCTTGTTGTCTAAAAACTGTCGCCACATATCATAATTATCGTCAATTCTAGGGTAAGGGTAGGGTCGTCATGAACTTTTTACCAAAAGCCTTAACCGTCCCCATTTCCTCAGCATTAAGTCGTTGGTTTGCCTCGCGTGCGCCCAAAAAGGACAGTGCGACGCTCAATTTGCGTAATGTCTATATATTTTTTAGCCGTGAAGGTATGCTGTTTGCGGTGTTATTGGTCATCACCTTTATTGCAGGTATCAATTATGGCAATAATTTGGTGCTGGGTTTGTGTTTTTATCTTGTCAGTGTTTGGCTCATCAGCTTTCATGTGACCTTTGCGCATATCTCAGGCGTGCAAGTACGCTTGTTAGAAGTAACGATGGCTGAAGCAGGTGCGTCTATCTGGGTCACTTTGCAAATACGTAGCGATAGCCGGCAGCCTAGACGACAGTTGTTGTTCAGTTTCGAGCAGTCCCATCATAAGACTGATAAAAGGGTTAAGAAAAAGACTAAGAATAATGAGGATAGTCAGCATTCTGTCTTGGTGACACAGCTACAAGGTGAGCAAGTGATTCGTTTGTCTGTGCCGACTCATAGTCGGGGGCAGCTTGAATTACCACGGTTAACCATAAAAACGGTTTATCCTTTAGGTATCATGCGTGCGTGGTCCTATGTGTATTTTGCGCGTACCGCTTGGGTCTACCCAAAGCCAGAAGCCTTTGATTGGCAAACGCCGCACACCGTGGCACACTTAGAGGATTTGCCAACTGGCGGACAGTATCGGCAAGGGCAAGATGATTTTGAGCGTCTAGACAATTATGTCGAAGGGGAGTCGTTGGCTCGTGTTTCCTGGGGGCATGTGGCGCGCGGTCAGGGCATGTTCACCAAGCATTTTGCTGATCCTATCGGTCATGAGCAAACCTTAGATTATGTTGATATGCCCGCAGCGCACCATGAGCAAAAACTGTCACAACTGGCCTATGGCGTGATAACACTAGGACAGCTAGGCGTCCCATTTACAGTGCGTTTACCGAATGACGGACCCTCTGCTGTACCGATGGGTGAAGGCGACGGCTTTGCGCAAGCTTGTTTGCTACGATTGGCGAAAGTACCATGACGGACTCTCAACGTTTCATAAATATGCCTGCTACAAACGCATCTAGAGAAGTCTTGGCTGTCAGCACGGCGGGTTTTGAGCGTTTGGCACTGGGTCAAAGCCCTGTTGAGCGAAGCAACCTTGCTAGCGAAGACAAA
This sequence comes from Psychrobacter sp. CCUG 69069, assembly GCF_021023115.1. NCBI lineage: Bacteria > Pseudomonadati > Pseudomonadota > Gammaproteobacteria > Moraxellales > Moraxellaceae > Psychrobacter > Psychrobacter sp. CCUG 69069. The sequence continues at coordinate 31,948 of NZ_QQAI01000018.1, read as the reverse complement.
TGGTATCGCAAACTATTGGCGTTGCCTGCCTATTATTGGGTGCTAATTACTCAAGTTGTGGTTGTTCTACCTCATGCTGCTCACTTGCCATTATGGCTAATGGGGTTTGCGATCGTCAGTATCATTGCTCAAATGCCACAGGCGAAGGCACGGTTTAGAGAAATACACCACTTAAAACGTGTGTATCAAGGCATGCAAATGCTTGGATTTTTATTGGGCTTGGTAGGCTTGTGGCTGACCTACAACACGTCATTTGGGCTGGACATGGGTGTGGCGTTTTTGGTGCTATGTCTTATCAGTAAGCTTTGGGAGCTCTATAAGCGCCGTGATGCCTATGTCATATTGAATTTATCGCTGTTTGTGCTTGCTGCGCTGTTTTTGATGGATCAAGGTCTGGTGACCACGCTAGAAGTGGTAGTCGGTGTGGTGATTGTGTTGCTAGCATTCATTGCGCTAAACGACGACGGCAATACTCGCGGCGAGGGTCGCTTGCGTACTTTAGGCGTACTGGGTATCGGGGCAATGCCATTGTTGGTCGTGCTGTTTTTGTTCTTCCCGCGCTTGCCACCGCTATGGTCAGTACAATTATCAGGACAGCAAGCGACCACGGGTGTGTCCGATAGCATGTCGCCTGGTGACTTTGCCAGCTTAGGTCAATCAACGGAGCTGGCGTTTCGCGTAGCGTTTGCAGATGACCGTCCACCGCAGCAGCAGCTTTATTGGCGAGGGTTGGTCTTTAGTGATTTCGATGGCGTCACATGGCGCCCAAGCTCGCAGCCACGACAGTGGCAACCTTCACGGCCAGCGCCTACTTGGATTGAGAGTGCATTGACGACCGTCCCTGACGAGGTAAAAGCCGCCCCTACCAGTTACAAGGTTATTTTAGAGCCCACGCAACAAAGCTGGCTATTTGGACTCGACTATCCTTTTACTCAGAGGCAGGACGTCAGTATCACCTCAAACTTTACCTTGCTCAAAGATCAACCCGTCACCCAGCAACTTCGCTATGATGTCTTACAGTTTGCGCCAATGCGTATCGATCCCATTCTAGATAGCGAGTCGCGGCAGCTAAATCTTGCACTACCAGCCGATGGTAATCCACAAGCAAGAGCACTGGCTAAGCAGCTTTTTGCCCAGTCAGGGTCAGATCCAGTTCGCTATATGAGTGCTATTGAGCGCTGGATTCATCAAACGGATTTTCGCTACACGCTATCACCGCCCCGACTAAATACCAACCGTATCGATGAGTTTTTGTTTGAGACCAAAGCGGGGTTTTGTGAGCATTATTCTTCCAGCTTTACCTTTATGTTGCGGGCAGCGGGTGTCCCAGCACGAGTAGTCGCGGGCTATCAAGGTGGTGAGCTGAGCCGCGGCGGCAATGTCTGGGAAGTGCGACAGAAGGATGCGCATGCTTGGACGGAGGTCTGGCTTGAGGGGCAGGGCTGGACGCGGGTAGACCCGACAGCTTTCGTTGCGCCTGAGCGCGTGGAGCAGGGTATGGATGCGGTGACTCAGTCACAAGGAGCCGCCATGTTTGGGGATGGCGCTGGGGCCCAAATCAGCTATCAGCAGTATCAAATGCTCCAATCCTTGCGGCGTTTATCGGATCAGGCCAGCTATTATTGGCAAAAAGACGTGGTCGGCTATGATCAGGATAGGCAGGCAGATTCGTTGTTAAAGTGGTTCAATATCCGCTCAATCATGCAGCAAGTTATCTGGTTGGCTGCTAGCGCAATTATCGTCATGGTGGTTTTGATATTCATCATTTGGCAACGTCGACGCAAACGTTGGCATCCAGCAGACCAGCCGCTCGTGCAGCTCTCTAAACGTCTGAGTAAGCGTGATACTTTGCTGGCGCGAGAGGATAACGAAGGGCAATTGGCGTGGCTTGAGCGATTGATAGCAACGATTGATAACCGCGACAGTCATGCGAATACTAAAAATGATGCCGTTAATAAGTCAGAAAAACGGGCTAATCCACAAGACAGGCAAGCAAAAATTGCGCGCATTCAACAAGACTATCGACAGTTACGCTATGGGCGTCTAAGCCTGCTTGAAATCAGTCACAGTGAGTACCAAAAAGCGCTAAAGCAGCTAAAGAAAAATGTACGCGACTTACGCTAAGCGCTTTGTTTTACGTTAGATCATAAACAGCTGCTGGTGATGACTGTATGTAATCAATAATGTGAGCCAATAAACCCATTAGGAAGTTTTATGCGTACCACTAAAGACCGAATTCGACATGCCTTAGGGTTCGAAATTATAGGTCTGCTGATCTTTGCACCATTAGCAAGCTTGGTGTTTGGGTTTGAGTTACATCTAATGGGAATGATGGCCTTGGTGGGTTCTATCGTGGCTACCATTTGGAATTATTTTTATAACATTTTGTTTGACCGCGCCATGCTCAAACTATGTGGTACGCTACAGAAGACGGTTCTAATTAGAGTGCTGCATGCGATACTGTTTGAAGGTGGGCTACTACTGTTATTTTTACCCGTCATCGCTTGGTATTTAAATATTAGCCTCTGGGAGGCATTTAAGATGGATATCGCAATGGCAACCTTTTACCTAGTCTATGCCTTCGTCTATAACTGGGTTTATGACCAGATATTTGCTATCCCGAAACACAGTTGAAGGGTGTTTTTGACGTTAAATAAGATGTATATGAGGGGCTGTGTTATGGCGATATATGTGGATTTTGTCCGTATAGAGTTTAGGGGGTTTAAGTGGTGTCATATGCTGGCCGATACGTTACAAGAACTGCATGACTTTGCGGCATGGATTGACGTCGATAAGCGTTTGTTTCATCGCAATGCCAGTTATCCACATTATGATATTACGGTACAAATGCGCGAAATAGCGATTGCGCACGGTGCTATCCCAGCCGATAGACACAAGATCATCGAGTGTGCCAAGAAGCTAAAGGTAGAATTAAAGGGTTAAACAGGGCTATCCGAGCTTTCTGAGGGCAGCTATTCTGCGAGACATCGGTAATACGGCTTCGCTTAAATTGGCAATCAGCTTTAACGATTGTCTAATTATTGTCTAAAGATTTTCCTAAAAATGTCTAATCTAAATGTTCTGCTAAATAGTCAACGAGTACTCTAATCTTTGGCGATAGATGACGGTTGTGCGGATAAACGGCCCAAATACTTTCCTCGGGCTCCCTATAGCGATCCAACACACTCACCAGCTCGCCGGATGCGATATACTTTTGCACATAGTAATCAGGTAGTTGCACAATCCCCAAACCTTTTAGCGCCGCATCAACCAGACTATGACCGCTGTTATATTGCACGGTTCCAGTCACCCGTAGGTTCCTTTCTTTATCTGTTTTTTGACTTGTGCCTTTAGCTGTGTCGATAAAATGCCAATAGTCACGAGTACCCAACAAACAGTTATGCTGACTCAGTGCGCTTAGCGTATGCGGAGTACCATGTTTTTCAAGGTAAGCAGGCGCTGCGCAGACAAAGTTGGTGCGATGACTGAGCTTTTTGGCCATCAGGGTCGAATCGCTTAATCTGCCGATGCGAACCGCTAAGTCGTAGCCGCCCTCAACCAAATCAATCTTTTGATTGCTTAAAAAAGCCGTCACTTCGATATCGTGATATTGCCTCATGAAGTCATTTATCAGCGGCAGTAATTGCTGCTCACCATACGTCACAGGCGCGGTCAGTTTAATCCGACCTTGAGGTTTTGATTGTAAGTGACCGACGGCTTGCTCGGCCGCGTCTAAGCCATCGAGCACCCCGCGGCAGTGTTGATAAAACACGCGGCCTTCTTCTGTGAGTGAGACTTTGCGCGTTGTCCGATATAGCAGTTTAATATTGAGTCGCTTCTCTAACGCACTTATCTGCCGACTGACTTGCGCCGTAGACACCCCCAACTCTTTTGCCGCGCGGGTAAAGCTTTCGTACTCCGCGACATAAACGAACTCGCTAATACCATCCCAGCGCATGATTATTACCATTATGTAAAAGATATTTGCAAATATAGCATATTGTTATCCTCACAGAAAAAACTATAATGGTCACTATTAAAGCAAAGCACAAAACGCTACTGCCTGGCAGCTTGCCTACACTTGCCTGTGCTTGGTAAGCAAGATAAGCTAGCATTATTATCAATTGAGCCAGTCGCTTTGTAGCCCTTTTAAAGTGACACGACTATATCCCATAAAAACAATCCATTAAAAAAAGAGAGCATTGATATGTCAGATAAATTTATTAAATCCAAAGCCGCTATTGCATGGGGCCCAAAGCAACCACTATCGATCGAAGAAGTGGATGTCATGCTGCCCAAAAAAGGCGAAGTATTGGTAAAAATCGTAGCCAGTGGCGTTTGTCACACGGATGCCTTTACCTTATCTGGCGAAGATCCAGAAGGCGTATTCCCAGCGATCTTGGGTCATGAAGGCGGCGGTATCGTTGAGCAAATCGGCGAAGGCGTGACCAGCGTTGAAGTCGGTGATCATGTCATTCCTTTGTACACAGCTGAATGCGGCGTCTGCAAAATGTGCCGCTCAGGTAAAACCAACCTGTGCTCTGCGGTACGTGAGACGCAAGGTAAAGGACTCATGCCAGATGGCACCACGCGTTTTTATAAAGACGGTGAGCCAATCTATCACTACATGGGTTGCTCAACTTTCTCAGAGTACACCGTTTTACCAGAGATTTCTTTGGCCAAAGTCAACAAAGAAGCGCCGTTAGAAGAAGTGTGCTTGCTAGGGTGCGGGGTCACCACAGGCATGGGCGCGGTCATGAATACAGCGAAAGTTGAAGAGGGCGCAACGGTTGCCATCTTCGGACTAGGCGGTATTGGACTATCAGCAGTGATTGGTTCTGCGATGGCAAAAGCGCGCCGTATTATTGCGATTGACATTAACGAAAGCAAATTTGAGCTGGCCAGAAAACTGGGCGCCACTGATTGCATCAATCCGAAAGATTATGACAAGCCGATTCAAGAAGTCATCGTGGATCTAACCGATGGCGGTGTTGATTATTCATTTGAATGTATCGGTAACGTCGATGTCATGCGCTCAGCGCTTGAGTGCTGTCATAAAGGCTGGGGCGAGTCGATCATCATCGGGGTCGCAGGTGCGGGGCAAGAAATCTCTACTCGTCCATTCCAGCTGGTCACAGGTCGCGTCTGGAAAGGTTCAGCATTTGGCGGTGTCAAAGGTCGCACCGAATTACCGGGCTATGTTGAGCGCTATTTAGCGGGTGAAATTCCACTTCAAGATTTTATTACCCACACCATGCCATTAGAAGACATCAACGAAGCGTTTGAACTCATGCACAAAGGTGAGAGTATTCGCTCTGTGGTTCATTTTACAGAGTAAGCGCTCACTACAGCATCAACGCCATAAAATAAAAATGCTACGCCTATCATTGGGGTAGCATTTTTTTGTTTTAAGAGAACGTTGTTGTGTTGTTGTGAGAGTACAGCGGCGCGTTTTACAGACCTTTTTAGTCAGTCTCTAACGCTGGCTGATGCTGAACCTTGCTTTTTAGCAATGATCTCATCGGCAAGTGCGGTCAAAGTTGCTGCCGTAAAGTCAGGCACTGGCACATTGGTTGCCGGAAGCATGGCATTATGCGGCCGCGTCAGAAAAGCGGCAGAGCAGCCAGCCGCTTGTGCGCCGATGGTGTCCCATAGATGACAGGCCACAAGACACAAATCGGACATTTCAGCAGACAACGCTTTGGCGACCAGTTGGTACGTGTCAGCTGCAGGTTTAAACTTACCGACCGTCTCAACGCTAAAAGACTGCTCGAAAAACTCACTCAGTCCCGCTTTTTCCAGAGGCGTTGGGGAGGGACTGCTTGCTGAGTTGGTCAACGTCACCAAGCGAAACCCCGCATCACGCAAGCGAGTCAGTGCTGGTATTACGTCGGGATGAGCGGGCATACTGCTCATGCGCTCTTTTAGCTCAGCAATGTCGTCCTCTGTCAGCATCGTCTGATGAATGTCAGCCGTCATGCGTAATGCGCCGACGCCAAGCTCACCAAAAGGGGTATAAAAACCGGATAGGGTCATGGTTTGTGAATAAAGCACCATCTGCGCAAACCATTCTCTAAGAACAGTCTGAGTACCAAAGACACGTGTAAATAAAGGCGCAAGCGTATTGATATCAAGTAGCGTTTCATTAACATCGAACACAATAATCGATGGGGCGTGAATAGAGGGAGAGTGGTCAGAGGCCATAAAAAATCCTTTTTATCATAAATGATGTTTTAGTCAGACATGTTGGCCAGCTGCTCTAAAATATTAATGTAATTATCGACCCCTTGCGCCCCGCTGACCAAATGGCGCTCATTAAAAATGATTGCTGGTACGCTTTGAATGCCTTGCTGTTGCCAATGCTGCTCCGCCGCTCGTACTTCCTTAGCAAAAAACTGACCTTCTAACACTGCCAGCGCTTCACTACGATCAAGGCCGTTCTCTGCTGCAATATCGGCAAGCACGTTGATGTCGGAGATATCTCTATTATTGGTAAAATGCGCCGCAAATAACGCTTGTTTCAAATCATGCATGCGTCCTTGCTGATCAGCGAAATGTAGAAGCTGATGCAAATTAAAGGTGTTGTGCATACGCGTGTCGTCAGTGAAGTTGAACTCAAAACCAACCTCTTGACCGGCTTCAGTCATTCTCTCTCGGCTGGCGTCTGATTCTTGCTTGGTTGAACCATACTTCTCAATGATGTGTTCACGCAGATTTTGACCCTCGCTTGGCATATTAGGATTTAATTCAAACGGATGCCAATGAATGGTATGAGCCGTATTGGTTTGCTCAAGTGCTTTTGCCAGTTGACGATAACCAATGACGCACCATGGGCAAACGACATCTGAGACAATGTCTATGCGGAGTGGCTTTTCTGACTGTTTCATAATTCCTCGCAGGTGTTGTTATTTGTTTTTTGTCTAGTACTTCTGTCTAAAGTGATCTCTATTTAAAGTGTTATTAAGCCATCCTAAGAGAATGTGCAGACTATTACAATGCCCTCTAAGTTACGACTTAAGTAGTGCAAATGTAACCAGTAAAGAGACGCTGATAAGCCGCGTCTCCAAAGTTTTTATTTGTGAAAATAGCGATGCTTTAAGCCGCCATTAATAGGCGTACTCACTCATTGAAAGTCTGCCTAATAATAAATCAGCGGACAAAAAGTCTCCTGTTTTAGGGACGTTTTAGATTAAAAACTACACCTTAAGGACTACAAAGTAAAAACAAAACCCCCTTTTTGTTCAGTCATAATAAATGGATCAGCGCATCTGTTGAGGTGCGTTTATCACCATTCTTTTATGTTTATCTGCCAGCGAGAAGCCAGCATGTCTACTTTGACGTTAACCATTAATAAGCAAGATTATCAGCTCGATAATCTCGACACGCGCACGACACTGCTCGATGTCTGTCGTCAGCGCCTACAAATCACTGGACCCAAAAAAGGGTGTGACCACGGCCAATGTGGGGCCTGTACCATTCTCATCAATGGACGACGGGTCAATTCGTGTTTGACACTCGCGGTCATGCATGAGGGCGATGAGATTACGACCATTGAAGGTATTGGTATGCCGGAGTCGTTATCGGAGTTGCAGCAAGCCTTTAAAGATCATGATGCTTTCCAATGTGGTTACTGTACGCCTGGGCAAATTTGTTCAGCGACCGCGTTGATAGAAGAGGTCAAGCAAAACTGGCCAAGCTATGTGACCACTGATCTGCAAAATCCTAATGGGTTGCTGGTGCAAGAAATCGCTGAGCGTATGAGTGGCAATATTTGTCGCTGCTCCGCTTATCCCAATATTATCAAGGCCATCTCACAAGTGCTTGAAAACCAAGTCAACGATCAGTCTACAAGCTCTGAGACTCGCTCAATGCAAGAGTCAGAAGTCACGGGCATTTGGTCACCGCCGCCTAGTGAAGCGCAGCTAAGCAGTTCATCGCAGAATACCGCCCACACGAAGGTAGCAGGAGGCCGCTCATGAAACGCTTTGAATACAGCCGTGCTGACACACCAATACAAGCTGCCACTTCAGCGAGTCCAAAGGAAGCCGCATTTATCGCTGGTGGTACCAATCTGTTAGATTTAATGAAGTATGAGATTGAGACGCCTATCAAGCTGGTGGATGTGACACGCTTAGAACTAGAGCAGATAGAGCCTACTGCTGACGGTGGTTTGCGTATCGGTACGCTGGTGACCAACAGTGATTTGGCGGCCCACCCTGATATTGTGGCCAACTATCCGGTGTTATCAAGAGCGATTTTGGCTGGTGCCACAGGGCAGCTGCGTAATAAAGCGACTACCGGCGGTAACTTCTTACAGCGCACTCGTTGCTATTATTTTTATCAGACAGACAGTCCCTGTAACAAACGGGAACCGGGAACCGGGTGCCCCGCAATCAACGGCGAGAACCGAACTCTGGCTATTTTAGGTACGAGTGAGGCGTGTATCGCCCAGCACCCCTCTGATATGGCTGTCGCCATGCGGTTACTCGATGCGAAGATTGAGACTGTTAAAACAGATGGCAGTACTCGCACCATTCCTATTAAAGATTTTTATTGTCTCCCAAAAGACACCCCGCATATCGAAAACGTCCTGGAGAGCGGCGAGCTCATTACTCATGTGGTACTCCCAGCGCCTATCAAAGGGATACACACTTATGACAAAGTCCGAGACCGCGCGTCTTATGCCTTTGCGCTAGTGTCTTGTGCTGCCGTAATAGACGTGGATGACAGTGGCAAGCTAACCACCATCCGTTTGGCATTTGGCGGCATTGGTACGGAGCCGTGGCGTAATGAAAAGGTTGAGGCACTACTAACGGATACAGATGGCAACACTGATGTTATTAGACAGGCAGCAGATTTGCTATTAAAAGAGGCCAAAGGTAATGGCCAAAATGATTTTAAAATACCACTGACGCGACGTTTATTAAAGCAAGTCATTCAGCGCGCATTAGCCGGCGAAGGAGCATAATCATGTCATTATTGGACTCAGTACTTCCATCAGAACCTACCAAAAAAATGATGATGAATGAGCCTGTTGGCTCCTTGTTTAGCGAGACGGCAAGCAATTTGGTTGGCAAACCCATTAATCGTGTGGACGGCTCCCTAAAGGTCAGTGGTCAAGCGCCTTATTCAGCAGAGATTCATCGAGACAATCAAGTTTATGGCGTTTTGGTGAGTGCCAAGATTGCCAAAGGGCAAGTTGAAAATATCGATAGCAGTGCTTTAGAGGATATTCCTGGCATCATAAAAGTTGTGACGGATCCAAAACAGTTTTTGCGTAACCCCCAGCAGGGCGGCGAAACCAAAGCGCCAACGCAAGGTGTTAGCGAAATTTTTTATCATGGTCAGCCGATCGCCGTGGTCATCGCGGAGACTTTTGAGGCGGCAACAGAGGGGGCGCACGCTCTCAAGGTCAGCTATAAAGACGAGACAGAGCAAGCGGCATTAAACTTTACCAAAGAGTTGCCTAATGCGCATGAGGTCAATGAAAAAAAAGGCTCGGATAAAAACGCCGTAAATGGCGATCCAGAGCAAGGACTGGCAGACTCTGAGGTGACGCTCGATCGCTTCTATCATACCCCAAGCCAGAGCAACTCTCCTATGGAGCCGCATGCGACCTTAGCCTACTGGGAAGAAGACAAGCTCATCATGTATACGTCCAATCAAATGATTGCTTCTTGTAAGCAACAAGTCATGGACGCTTTAGACTTAAATAAAGATCAGGTGCAACTGATATCGTATTATGTTGGTGGCGGCTTTGGCAGTAAACTGGGCATTGCGCCTGAATCGATTGCAGCGGCTATTGCTGCGAAAGAGCTGGACCGTCCTGTACTGATTTGTATGGCTCGCTCGCAAGTCATGGAAGCAACCGTCAGACGTTCAAACACTCGTCAGCGTATCGCGATTGGCTGTGATAAAGACGGTATTATCAACACTATGATTCACGATACTGTTAGCAGCAACTTGCCAGGGGAGGCTTTTTTTGAACCCACTGCCTTATCGACTAAGTATTTATACCGCGGTGAAAATCGCCGAGTAAACTACAAACAAGTTGATGTCAACCAAGTGCTATCAGGCTCTATGCGCGCCCCCGGTGAAGCGGTAGGTATGATTGCGGTTGAGTGTGCGATGGATGAATTGGCCTCACAGTTGAATATCGACCCCATTGAGCTGCGCCGCCGTAACGAGCCTGAAAAAGACCCAACTCAAGATATTCCTTTTTCGACCCGGCAGCTTATTGCCTGTATGGAGCAAGGGGCCAAGCAGTTTGGTTGGGAGAAACGCAATCCTAAGCCCGCCAGTCAGCTAGAGGGCGATTGGTGGATAGGGACGGGGATGGCAGCATCTGCGCGCGGTAACCAATTAAAACCTTCAGAGGCGCGAGCAACCTTACAAGTCGATGAAACAAAAGATCTGGGTGTCAAAGCCGTTATTGAAACGGACATGACTGATATTGGTACCGGCTCTTATACCGTGTTTTCGCAGGTAGCGGCTGAGATATTGGGCCTACCGATAGACCATATCGAGATGAAACTGGGTGATAGTAGTTTTCCTCCTGCTTCAGGCTCGGGCGGTAGTGTGGGCGCTGCCAGTGCAGGTAGTGGGGTTTATCTTGCGTGTGAGCAGCTGCGTGACATGCTGGCAGAAAAAGTCGGTCTTTACCCCGATACCATTCAGCTTGATAAAGGCCAGATTAAACGATCAGGTGAGCACCATCTGAGTAACACAGAAGCGGCTGTTGAGGCGGTTAAAGATAAGACAGAAGGGTTCAAGCAGAAGGTCAATAAAAAAACGGGCATCGCGTTACCAGAGCCTGCCACAAGAGTATACGACTTTAGCAATTTTCAATCCTATGCCTTAGCAGATATCGTCGCTGAATATGATGAGCAAAAGCTCAGTGCTAAAGGACAAATCAAACCGGGCAAAAATGGCAAGAGCCATCGCCAATCGTCTTTTGGTGCCAACTTTGCTGAAGTTGCGGTACACAAAGTCACTGGTGAAATACGTATTAAACGTATGACAGGTGCCTTTGCAGCAGGACGTATTCTCAATCACAAAACAGCGACTTCGCAGTGCTACGGTGGTATGGTGTTTGGGATTGGTTCAGCCTTGATGGAGGAGATCATTCATGACAAGCGTGACGGCCGCATATGTAACCATGATCTTGCTGAATATCATGTCCCAGTTAATGCCGATGTGCCGCAACTAGAAGTGATCTTAGTAGAAGAAGACGATCCTTATACCAACCCAATGCATATTAAAGGCATTGGGGAGACGGCGATTTCGGGTGCTGCCGCTGCTATTGCGAATGCAGTCTACAATGCTGTGGGTGTTCGGGTCTATGACTTTCCTATTACCCTCGACAAGCTGCTTTACGAGATGCCAGAGTGATTTTCGATCCCTGTTATTTTATAAAAACCCGCTTACTTGGCGGGTTTTTATAGCCTAAATATTTGTCACCCATCATTAAAATGAGAGGCGTTATGAACCAAGTAGCTGACATTCTTAAGCTGGCCAGTGAAGCGCAGCAACAAAACGTTGATGCGGTACTGGCGACTGTCGTGCGTACGGACGGGTCAGCGTATCGTCGTGCTGGTGCCATGATGCTTATCTGTGAAGATGGCCGCTCAGTTGGGATGATTAGTGGGGGATGCTTGGAGCCACATATCATTAAGCGTGCTTTTTGGCTCACTTGTCATGGCGCTAATGTACAAGTCTACCAAACGGGCGAGGACATTGAGTACACGGAAAATGGCGACCCAAAAGAAGCTGCTCAGGACAATGAAAAACATAAAAATGAGCATGAAGAGACAGAATTATATGATGGCTTAGGGGATAACAGGGATAGCGAGTTAGACGAGTTGAATTTTGGGCTAGGCTGTAATGGACGGGTTCATGTATTATTCGAGCGGTTGGCGACTGCACAGCCACTGTTGGATACCATCACCCAAGTTCGTCAAACGCAGCAGCCAGTCACAATAGCCACTTTAATTCGTTCTAATGGTAGTCAAGATCAGACTTCTGAGTTAGAAGTTGGCACGCGTATCAATCTAGACGACTATCGTCATTCAGGAAAGATAGCGGCGTTTACGTCTGACAATGCTCTCACTCCAGCGGAGTCTGATACTCCCACCAATCTGAATAATGTGGGGGCAAAACTGCTGGAATGTGAGCTGTTTGATAACAACGCTGAGTATGTTGTCTTAAGCGACGCGGCTGTATCTACCGAGTGGCTAATACAACGACTGCGCCCACAACCCCGCTTGTTGGTTTGCGGTGCTGGCAATGACGTAGTACCACTCGTCACCATGGCAAGGCTGCAAGACTGGCACGTGACGGTAGTAGATAGTCGCATACAATACGCGACGCGCGCGCGTTTTCCGCAAGCAGATAGGGTGATACATCTACCGCTGCCGAGTACGGAACAACTACTTAAACTGAGTCGTAATGCTGCCGTCGCTTTGATGTCGCACAGTCTGAGTCAAGACCGTGCTCGTCTCGCCGTACTGCTAGAGCATCCTGAGCATTATAGATATATGGGACAATTGGGCCCCCGCTATCGCACGGAACGCTTGATTAATGAGATCAGCGCGAGCAAAGCCGATCCGACCACTTTGGCTGAGGGTATTAATAAACTGCATTATCCTATAGGCTATAAGTTAGGTGGAGACGGGCCTGAAGCACTGGCACTTGGCATCATGGCACAGATAAACGCAGTCATGTATCAGCAGACGGCACCCGCAGAGTTTTTAGACACTGACCCTATCAGTGAAAAGGTCGCAAATGCAACCACTGCTAGTAGGGCAGCTACTAGCAGTGATACGGCAACAAGTCTCGCATGATTAGTAACCCTTCTATGCAGATACCTGACAAACAACCAGCATCAAATCACGCTGTTATTGTTTTGGCGAGTGGTCTCAGCCAGCGTCTTGGTCAACCTAAACAGCTCCTCTACAAAGATGGTGAGCCATTAATACGTTATATGACCAAACTGGCAGTGACCACAAATCCGCAAGGAGTCTTTGTCGTCATTCCTGATGACCATCCCGCTATTACTCATGCCATTGCTGACTTGATGCTTCAGCATCCAGCAAGTCAAATATTGGTAAATAAAATACCCCAAACTGGCATGGCACACAGCTTGTCTCTGGGTATTGCGGCGATAATGGACACAAGCTCAGCCATTGATCGAGTATTAATCATGGGTGTCGATCAAATATTGCTCGATGCGCGCCATCTAATGAAGTTGCTGGCAGGTAAAACATCTGTAGTGGCGAGCGGTTATCACAATTGGCCTCATGCAGATGAGGCAGGTGTTAGCGACATACTTAAAAAAGACATCATCGGATTGCCTTTAGTAATTGATAATGAGCTACTAAAAAAATGGCAGCCAGCACTGATAGGAGATAAGGGTTTGCGTCATTTGATTAGAAGCTTGCCGCCCAGTCAAATAAATACAGTGACCAATGCGCAGCTGAGCTATGATATTGATACGCCAGCACAGCTTGCTTATGCGCAGCAAAAAGGCTGGCTAGATAAACAGCCCTACCTGTATCAAAGCAATATCAACCCTTAAGGGAAAACAATGCCTGTGATAGAAACCGATCGCCTTTATCTTAGACAATGGCACACAAGCGACTTTGCGATATTCGCTGAGATGAATGCCGACCCTGAGGTGATGCACTACTTTCCTAAGGTACTACCGACTACTGTGAGCAACACCATTGCCAAAAAGTGTCAGCAGCTTATTAAAGACAAGGGCTGGGGATTTTGGGCGGTCAGCTTAAAAGACGGTACAGAGCCACGTGATGCTTTTATTGGTTTTGTGGGCTTGAATGAAACGCATGCGGATATGGCTTTTGCCCCTGCGGTTGAGATCGCTTGGCGACTCCATAAAGCTTATTGGGGACAAGGCTACGCGACCGAAGCGGCACGCGCGGCGTTATGTTTTGCTTTTACCGAGCTGGCACTTGATGAGGTTGTCTCATTTACCGCCGTCATCAATAAGCGTTCACAATTGATTATGCAGCGTATTGGTATGACCAACACACAGGGCAACTTTTACCACCCTCTGCTTGATGCCAAGCATCCGCTTGCTGCGCATGTGCTATATAAAATAACGCGGCAAGAGTGGCAAGACGCTGCCGCAATGTAAACTTACTCACACGTGCCTTTTACGGTATTTAGTTAGTATGATCCCGCGAAAATGTCAAAATGTGCCCCTTAAACGGTAAATCAAGATACGTGGTATTTTCAGGTTTGACGTGCATGCTGCTAAAACCAAATTCTATCATCTTACTGGTCAGCTTGTTTTTGCGTCCGCGGCCAGGATCTACCACGATGACCTCACAGGTTGGCCGCGCATGACGCGCGATGAATTCGGCCAAGATATCGATATGTTGGTCTTCATAGAGCAAGTCGCTGCCGATAATGATATCAAATTGACCAAGGTGGCTGTTGTCTTCTGCCCAATCTAGGCGCTCAAAACTGATCTCTTTATTATTGTTTAGCGTGGTGTTACGATCGAGAAAGTATTCAACCGTTGGATGATAGTCGGTCGCTGTGATATCAGCATGTCGGTGGTTAAGGAGCAGACTCGATAACGCCATACCGCAGCCCACTTCCAAAATACGTTTGCCTGCAATGTCATAATCAAGCATATGATTGGCCAGCACCAAGCTTGATGGCCATATGACCCCAAACATCGGCCAAGAAGCCGAGCAAATACCCAGCTTTAATGCCTCATCATCAGGGTCACTAAATTGTTGATTGTCACGCAGGGTACAGAGGTGGATATCAGTGTTACCAATTTCAATCGTTTGATAACGCACGCGCACAGTGGTCAGCGAAGTCATAAACTGTCCTAAAAAAGAAGCAAGAGTGCAAGGTCTGGCAAGAGTTGCCACTTTCAAAAAGGTTTGTTTCTAAATAAAGTCATGTAACGTTGAAAATTTAATGCAAGGGAAGGGGTGGGTTTTACACGGTCATAACAGTATGACCTAACATGTGATAAGTTGTTGTTAATTCTCAGGGTATTCTTATTACTGTGAGTCAGTCGCCCACTGTATCGGTTTTAAATAGGATAGACGATAGAGCACAGGATTTTAAAGGAGGGTAAGGAGGGTTATGCGCCTATTTTAAAGTTAGGCGCACTTGCTATGGTGATTGATAAAGGGGGTGAGGTGACATTGAAGCGCGCGTAAAGCCCTCGCTTGGTTTAATTGAGAAATCTTAAGCCAGACGTTTTTAGTGCCCATACCAATTCCACAAAGGCACGACTGTTGGTCAAAGGCTCACCATCGATGATCAATACGTAACCTGAACCGTCAATCCATAAAAATACAAAACTGGTCTCAGGAATGAGCAAATCGACTTGCTGAAAAAACGAAATCGCTTGGCTTTCTACTGCCCAGCCCCGTTGTTTTTGGCGGAGCATAAAGCCTGAAAAATCGGCAGCCGCCACACTTAGCATGTCCGCTTCTTCTTGGCTGTAGCCAATCCGTGCGAGGCAGAACCCTTCATCAGAGCCGATGGCGGCACGGCGCTTACCAGACAGACTGGCTACTACATAAGGCAAAAACTGGTCTAGGGGCAGGTTGGGGGCAGGTAAAAATAAAGACAGCTTTTCAACCCAGCCTTTTTCTATAAAGCTCTGTAGCCATTCGTCAGAATAACGCTCAAGCCAGTTGGCGGCAAGCAGTGTCTGCTCATAGGACAATAAGTCTTGTAAGGACAGCTGTTCATCAGTGGGTTCACTTTGTGAAAATGCCTCAAAAATACCGGCTGGAGTTAGGGTCAAATACGTTTTATCAGCATTTAAGTAAGAGGACATAGCGGCTACCATTGTGATGAAAGTTATAAATAGGCGATAAATTAAGGTTTGACGGTTTGATCAAGGCTTTGTTGACAGTTGTTCCAACGCTCATCGAATTGCCAGTCGCTTTTGCCCAAGCGAAACCATACTAAGGAGAAGGCCAGTCGATCATTACGAGCGATACAGTGAGCAAAGAACTCATTTTCGATATGCTCAATCGTGCCCCAGTCTTTATCATCACGCGCTTGCATCAGCTCGGTGGCGATATCTTTAGAAATTTCTTTGGCATCGTCACTACTGATCCGTAGGCGCTGTTTTTGTTCATTGAGCGAAGGGGATACCAATACACTCCAGCGAGTTGCCAGCATACTGTTGCGCTGGATATACCTTTTTTTAGCAATACAATCGCGAAACCCTTGCTGAACATGAGGAAACAGGCGATCCTTGATACGGGTAAACAGATTGTTTACATCATAAGGAATATCATACCAGCAGCCATAAAAAAAGTCTGCGACAGCCCCTTGCAGTGGCTCTTTTTCTGTTAACAGTAAGGCTGCATTGATACGTTGCTCATGAAAATGACGGTTATTGGGTGCCAAAAACACTTTACGCGAGTACAAGCGAAACACTCGGCGCGCTTCCATCTCATTTTCTTTGATGAGGTCCAAATCAGACATAATAGTGTCCTTTAAGTCACAGTGGCTATGCTATCGCTAATATTATATAGCCACTATTGAGCTGCTGTAGGGTATGACCTAACTAAACAAGATGCGGCAAAATGTTAACTGATGGCTAATCAAGTAAGGTCTGCATCAAATCTATCATAAATTCAGCATCTTCTTCCGTCATTGCTTCAAACCCTTGAGGCATACCAAGTTCAGCCAAGGCTTCTTTGCCTTCGTCATCGTTGTGCAAATTAAGAATGGCATCCATAAAAATCTGTGTATCAGAAAACCCATCTTTGATCAAAAGCACGTGGCTGATATCAGCCAAATCACTTTCGATGAGGACGGTTAGCTGGGTTTTGGTGAGACGGGAGAAGCTGTGGAAAATCTCTGCCAAGAAAAAGGCGGCTTGGGCGTCACCTTTGATGACTTTACGGGCGGCGGCTTGATAAGTTTCAGTGACGTCCCACTGCAGGTCGGCTTCTTCTATGTCGACGGCTTCTAATAGACGCAAACCGATCAGCTTAACATCACGGTTATCTGCCATTGCTACGGTCGCACCAGCCTGAATATCTTCTAGGCGATTGATCTCGCTGTTTGCCCCCGCTGCAATGACCATCTCATCTGATTTTCCGATGGGGCGTGCAACGGCGCGGTATCCTTGCTCACGGATCAGGGTTGCGGCATCAAACGGATTGGCGTAAATGACCTGAATATCGCCTGCATTAATGACTTGCTCTTGTTCGGCATGTGATGCTGGGATGTTCAGGTGCATATTTAGATTAGCGCGTTTCTGAATCAACGTATTAAACATGTGCCAGCCTGCAAAACGCTCAGGCGAAAAATCTGGGGCGATTAACATATTGTGTGTCGTCATGATTTAGCCTTCCTCATTTTGTTTCATTTGGGCATACTGAGCCATCGCAGCTTCAATTTTACTGCGTGATGGCTTGCGGCGTACAGAGGTATAACCTACTGTTTCGCCGCGACGAATATTTGGTACGACGGTCGCATAGACCCAATAATGGCTACCATCTTTGCACAAGTTTTTGACATAGCCGTGCCATTTTTGTCCAGCGGCGGCAGTGTCCCACAAATCTTTATAAGCGGCTTTGGGCATGTCAGGATGACGCAAGATATAGTGCTGTTGACCGATCAGCTCATCAACATGGTAGCCGCTAATCTCGACAAACGCATCGTTGACGTGTGTGATGACACCGTTCAAGTCGGTACGTGACACAATCAGCTTGCCATCAGGATAGGCGCGTTCAATACCAGTGTCGTAGACAGTCCGTGACGTACCATCATGGTAAGTCAAGGTAATCTGTTCAGCTGGCAACTCAGGTTTATGTGCATCAGGGATTGGAGAACCCATCGTAATCTCCTTCATTTATCGTTATATTCACAATGATTAAAAAACCAATCTGGTATGGTACTCGTCGATAACATCACTTATTGTGAATCGGGTGTTTAGTGACTAGCAGCCCTCAGCACACATTCGCTGTTCATCTGACATAAATAGTGTGCGTTACCTTAAATAGTTTTTATAAGACAGTCACACAGTTTTGATTTAAAGTAGTACGGATTCAGTCAGGTGACATAGCGCCTAATACTAGTGTGCTATCGACAAAAATCTGACGTTACCAATCAGATAAGTTTGGCAAGGGCTTCTGAGGCACGTTTGATGTCCAAAAATATCAAACCAAGCTTCGCATTTGGCTTCGCCATAATAGTGAGCACCGCTTCATCTCCCGATGAGGTCATGATCACATAGCCTTTTTCACCTTGAATCATAATACGATCGATACCACCACGTGCCAGCTCACGACCTGCACGGTCACCCAATGACAATAAAGCCGCTGACATAGCACCAACGCGATCTTCATCAACGCCGGTCGGTAGTGCTGAGGCAATCATAAGGCCATCGTTAGAAATGAGGGCAGATGCTTCTACATCCGCTGATGAGCTGTTTAGGTCTTCCAAAATTTGCTGGAACGAATCTGTACGCATATCGATTTCTCTATGACGGGTTATTCAGTTGATAAAATAACTGTTAATAAGGGTGGAAATAATGTTGACTAAGTTCGTTATTATAAACCCTTACTGTTAATATTGATATAGATTGAGACAGACAAAAAGCTAAGTTTTTGGATTTTTATACCGTTCGAGTTGGATTATTGACCGCTCGTCCGTTTTTCATGTATAAAGGTAGATGCTATGTATACGTTCAAACAGGCTCAATGATTAAAAAGAGCTCTACAGTACCGTCAGGCTAAATGGATACAAGCCAATCCATCATCGCTTTAGAGTTATAAGACCCAGCACCAATCAGCTTTATCAATCCCATCGTCTCTGTACTAAATAGCGTGTAGAGGCAAATCCAGTCTTATATTGGCGTCCACAATCCTCTCGTTGTCTGTTAGACGAGACGACGTTGATGTAAGTAAACATGTTCACCATTTTTACCTTAAGGAAGATATATGAGTATCAGTCAGGCCATCGAAAAAGTCGAAGCACGTTATGCCCATCAACCTGAGTTTGTGCAAGCGGTAAAAGAAGTTGCCATTACTATAGCGCCGCTATATGACGCACATCCAGAATACGATACTTTTAAAATATTCGAGCGCCTCGTTGAGCCTGACCGTATTATTTGCTTCCGTATTAACTGGGAGGATGATAAAGGCGAAGTTCAAGTCAACCGTGGCTGGCGCGTACAGTTCAGTAATGCCTTAGGTCCTTATAAAGGCGGGGTTAGATTTCACCCTACCGTCAATCAATCTGTTCTCAAGTTCTTAGGTTTTGAGCAAATATTCAAAAATGCTTTGACTGGCTTGCCAATGGGCGGCGGTAAAGGCGGCTCTGACTTTGATCCAAAAGGCAAAACGGACAGTGAAATCCGCCGTTTTTGTTATGCGTTTATGCGTGAGCTGCATCACTACGTGAATAAAGACATTGATGTGCCCGCAGGTGACATTGGTGTGGGTGGACGTGAAGTCAGCTACATGTTTGCGATGTACAAAAATTTAACACGCGAATACGGCGGTGTATTAACGGGTAAAGGCGTTGGTTTCGGTGGTAGTTTGATGCGTACGGAAGCGACAGGCTATGGTGCTGTGTATTTCCTAGAGAACATGCTAGCCGTGCAAAACGAAGACATTAAAGGCAAAAGAGTACTAATCTCAGGGGCGGGTAACGTCTCCTTACACGCAGCGGAAAAAGCTCACATGCTTGGCGGCATAGTCGTCACTGTTTCAGACTCACAAGGTACCTTGTACGATGAAGCAGGGCTGAACCAAGAGAAAATTGATTGGCTTAAAGCGCAAAAAGCAAAAAGTAAACCATTGGCTGATTATGTGGATGTCTATGGCGGTGAGTGGCTTGCTAAACAAAAACCGTGGCAAATTAAAGGGGATATTGCCATCCCATCAGCGACGCAAAATGAAGTCAATGAAGACGATGCTCAGCTCATGGTCAAAAATGGCATCAAATACGTGGTCGAAGGCGCTAATATGCCCCTGACTGCTGAAGCGATTGACTACATTCGTTTGCACCGCGTTCACTATGCGCCAGGCAAAGCCGCCAATGCAGGCGGGGTGGCTGTATCTGCGCTTGAGATGTCACAAAACTCAGTACGCCAATATAAAACCTTTGAGCAGATAGACTTGCGCCTCAAAAACATTATGAAAAATATTCATGATAGTGCTGCCGACGCCTCAGAACAGTATGGTCAAACCGAGAATGGCTATATCAACTATATGGCGGGTGCAAACATTGTAGGTTTTAAACGCGTGGCCGATGCACTGGTCGCTTATGGTATTTTAAACTAAGCAGCATATAATCTTGAGCATGATATAACTACCACGACATCATACCGCGTCTACTAAAATGAGTAGGCGCGGTATTTTTAATACTGTCCGATTGAGCGTTGATGGATCAACCCAGATGGTGTCTAAAAACACGTCATTGGAATAAGGTACGCTTATAGCTACGCAACATGGTCGAGATGACGCATACCGTCCATCAAAAATACGCGGCTTAAGTTCCTAATCGCAAACTATGTGCTTAGCGGCGACAAAGTCTTTTATGCTTACCAATAGCAAAGCCCCAATCCTATGATGATTGGGGCTTTTTTGCTTTGCCTATTTTTTTGCTTGCCTGCCTTTTTTGCTTGGTCTATACGGCCTTACGCCATTGTCCTTGCGACATAATACCTTCAATAGGATTAAGCCCTATCTGATAGGCCAGATCGGCAGGGCGAGTAATATCCCATAGGGCCAAATCCGCATCGCAGCCCACCTCTATTTTACCTTTATTTGACAACCCTAATGCTTGTGCGGCATGTAGCGTTGTCCCCGCCAATACTTCCTCAGGCGTTAAGTAAAATAACGTACAGCCCATGTTCATCGCCAATAATAATGACGTGAGTGGTGAAGTGCCAGGATTGCAATCGGTTGAAATCGCCATCGGGACTTGGTACTTACGCAAGGCGTCAATCGGTGGCAATTTGGTATCACGTAAGGTATAAAAAGCGCCCGGTAATAGTACCGCCACGGTATTGCTTGCGGCCATTTTTTTGATGTCTGCTTCTGATAAGTGCTCTAGATGGTCACTTGATAGACCTTGGTACTCGGCGACCAAGGCGCTACCGCCTATATCAGACAACTGCTCAGAGTGCAGTTTGACTGGCAAATCCAATAAGCGTGCAACCTCAAACACTCGCTTGATCTGAGCGGTGTTAAAGGCAATGTTTTCACAAAAGCCATCGACCGCATCGACTAAACCTTCTGAATGTAGTATTGGCAGCCACGCGCAGACTTGTTCGATATACTCATCCGCACGGTCCTGCATGTGAGACTTATATTCAGGCGGTAGAGCATGTGCGGCCAGATAGGTGGTGCTCACATGAATCCCGTGTTTGTCACCAAGCTTACGAGCGACCGTGAGCATTTTGCGTTCAGTGTCTAAATCCAAGCCATAACCGGATTTGACTTCGATGCTGGTGACGCCTTCTTGTATGAGCGCGAGCAGACGTTTTTCACTTTGGGCAAACAGTGTCTCGATGCTCGCCTCACGTGTGGCGCTAACGGTTGCCACAATACCGCCGCCTTGTGCAGCAATATCTTGGTAGCTGACCCCTTGCAGACGTGCTTCGAACTCATTGCTGCGGTTGCCGCCATAGACGATGTGAGTGTGACAGTCGATAAGCCCTGGTGTTAGCCATTTACCATTGCCATCTGTGATTTGCTGGTCTTGGTATTGAGACAGGTGAGGAGTGATCTGCTCATGTGCGCCAATCCACGCAATCTTGCCGTTTTTGATGCCGAGGGCTGCATTCTCTAGCTGACCGTATGGACTGCTATCAGTGCGATCATTTGCATAAATATCGAAACCATACTGTGCTGAAAAGGTTGCGATATTGGCATTGATAATGATGTGATCAAACGATGCGACACTGATGTCGTCGATAGGTGTGTGTTCCATTGTGTGTGGCGTCATTGGGTTTGTCGTATTCGTCATACTATGCTCCTGATTATTTTGCCAGTGCGTTTAGCTGACAAGTAAGTGCTGTTCTACAATAGTTGCCAATAAACGAGCAGCGACTTTACAGCTGCGGTTATCAACATCAAAGGTAGGGTTAATCTCGGCAATGTCTGCCATTTTTACTTTGTTTGATGCCATGATACGTTTGACCATGCGCTCAACGAAACTGAGCTCAATACCATAAGCGGCTGGCGCACTGACACCCGGGACGACGCTGGAGGGGAGACAATCCATATCAATAGTTATATAAAGCACATCTACCTGACTGATAAAAGTATCAATCTGCTTAGCCAAGCTCTCCCAAGGCTGGTAATGGCAGTCCTCGTCACTGATGACCTGTACGCCTAGTTGCTCGGCGCGATCAAAGAGGGCGGCGGTATTCGAAAACCGACTAACGCCAATGCAGCAATAATGAAACGGCTGATCATGGGTATCCAGGTGCTCAGCAATTTGGCGAAACGGCGTTCCAGAGGTGGCTACATCCGACTGGCGAATATCGAGATGCGCATCAAAATTAATAACTCCGATCGTAGGTGTTGTCCTCGTGACGGTTTTACTATTTATGACGCTAACATTCGTGTCATCATGCGTTTTCGTTAACGCCTGCCACAACCCTAAAAAACTGCCATAAGCGATGGCGTGACCACCGCCAAGTCCGATGGGTAGGCCGCCTTGCTTAATAATGTGGCTGACCTTATCGGCATACGTGGTTTGAGCCGCCTCAAGGATGCTCGCCGCAAAATCATCATTGTCAAGGCAGTGGATATCGCCTGCATCACCCAGTAAGGTTGGCAATTGACCATCAAAGCGTTGTTGTAACTCTTTGATGACAGGTAGCGCAGCAAATGCTTGACGAATCAAAGGCGGAGCTGCTCTTGCACCCACGCGCCCTTGATTGCGTCTGACACCTTGGTCACAAGCGAAACCAATCAGCCCAACAGGTTGCTGCTCATAAGGCTGAGCTAGCTGATACCAGTAGCGGGCGCGCGCCGTCTCAAACGGCTCTGCGCGCCCTGTCCAGCGAGTCATATCGGCGACAGTGTGGCTAACAGTTGCGATGGTCATTGTCGATCTCCTTAGCATAAGCTCAATGAGCCTTTATTTTGACTCATACCAATTACTGCGTAGTGCTTGCCAGTGCTCAGTCAGCGTGCCATCTAATACCAGCTGTTTGGCCGCTTCGATATCAGGCGCTAGGTAGCGGTCTTTATCATAAAAAGCCACTTGCGCGCGCAGTTTTTGATGCGCGGTCGTCAACATCTCTGAAGTTTCTAGGCCGCGATGAAAGTCGATCCCTTGTCCAGCCGCCAATAGCTCAATACCGATAATAGTGGCGGTGTTTTGCGCCATTTCGTATAGGCGGCGCGCGCAATAGGTCGCCATCGATACATGGTCTTCTTGGTTGGCCGAGGTTGGGATACTATCGACACTGCCGGGGTGCGCGATGGATTTATTTTCTGAGGCCAGCGCGGCTGCTGTGACATGGGCAATCATAAAGCCTGAGTTCACCCCAGCATTATCAACCAAGAATGGCGGTAGTCCACCGGATAAAGTTGCATCAATCAGCAAGGCCACACGGCGCTCAGACATAGAACCAATCTCGGCGATTGCTAAGGCTAAAGTATCCGCGGCAAAGGCAACGGGTTCAGCATGAAAGTTACCCCCTGAGATGGCAACAGGGCCGTCTTCATTATTAAAAATGAGTGGGTTATCGGTCACGGCATTGGATTCAATGAGTAAGGTTTTGCCGGCTTGATTGATGATATCAAGGCAAGCGCCCATCACCTGCGGCTGACAGCGCAAACAGTAAGGATCTTGTACTCTATCGTCTTGCTCGCCATCATGCGAGGCACGAATGGCACTGCCTTTGATGAGCTGGCGGTGTGCTTTGGCGATTTCAATTTGACCATGATGACCACGTACTTCATGAATACGGGCATCAAATGGCGAGTCTGAGCCTTTGGCCGCGTCAATAGACATGGAGCCGACGATGGTCGCTGTCTCAAGCAGGTCGCGCGCTAAGAAGTAGCCACGTAGTGCGAGCGCCGTTGAGACTTGTGTACCATTGATGAGGGCAAGACCTTCTTTGGCCGCTAGAGTGATTGGTTCAAGTCCGTGCTGGGCCAAGGCGTCGGCTGCGAGGACTTTTTTACCATCAACGTAAACATGGCCTTCACCCATCATGGCAAGCGTCATATGTGATAGAGGCGCCAAATCACCAGACGCACCGACTGAGCCTTTGGCAGGGATGTTGGGGGTGATTTGGTTATTAATTAAGCCAAGTAAGCTATCGACCACCGCGCGTCGTACGCCAGACACCCCTTGCGCTAGGCTGGCAACTTTCATCACCATAATGAGGCGAACCACACTGTCTGGCAGCGCCTCGCCCGTACCCACTGAGTGCGACACGATCAGGTTACGTTGCAGCAGCTCAAGCTGGTCATCACTAATACGGGTCTTTGCTAACAGGCCAAAACCAGTATTGATACCATACGCGCTTTTGTCACGCGCAATGATGGTCTGTACATCTGCATGGGACGCATCTATCGCCTCATAAGCGCTATCAGGTAGGGTCAGTACCACAGGCTGCTCATAGATATCGCGTAGCATCTCAAAGCTAAGCCTACGCGGGTGTAGTGTGAATTTTTTGATATCAGTCATGGGGGTAATCCTAATTTTATAAGCGATAGTAGTGATTTGCTATCTATAAAGTGGTTGCAGGTATGGGATCTCAGTTTTTTGTCCAATCTGGTGTTTCTTATCCAATCCAATTTAGGTACATGGCCAGCTGTCCAAATGCGGCAGCCAGTAAGATACTGAGAACCACGCGCTCAAACCAAATGATGACCATTTTGCCAACAGAGACTGGGATTTCGGTTGCCAGTACACACGGAATCATGGCAGAAAAAAACAGCACACTGCTAATGGAGATAACGCCTGCCACGTAGCGTGTCAATATATCGGCCTCACTGAGTAATAAGGCCGGCAAGAACATCTCCGCCAACCCTGCTGACATACCTTTGGCAGCCACCAGCGGCTCTGGTAACCCGCCAAGCCATGTAAAGGGGTAGAGTAGCAAACCTAATGCGTCAAACACTGGCGTGTACTTGGCTAATAATAGTCCTGTTAAACCCACAGCGATAATGGAAGGCACAATCGCCGCTGCCATGGTGAGACCGTCACGAAAGTTCGACCATAAAATCTGTTTGAGATCTGTTGCGCGACGCGACGTCGATAAACCCAAATCAAACGCTGCTGCCAGCCGTGTGCCACGTGTATGATCGAGGTCGGGACGCTCAACCTCGTCATCAAAAAGGCTGATCGGCGGAATACGGGCGGTAATGGCAGTGACAATAAATGTAATCACCAATGTCGACCAAAAGAACACATTCCAAAATTCCATCAGACCGAGCGTTTTTGCCACAATCACCATAAACGCGGCTGAGACGGTCGAAAACCCCGTTGCAATGATAATGGCTTCACGCGCTGAATACTGCTTTTGCAGATACACGCGATTGGTGATCAGTAGACCAATAGAGTAGCTACCCACAAAAGACGCCACCGCATCGATTGCCGATGACCCTGGCGTTTTCCAGATAGGTTTCATAATGGGCTGCATAAGAACGCCAACCATCTCTAACAAGCCAAAACCGACGAGAAAGGCCAAAATTAACGCCCCAAGCGGCACAATCATGCCGACGGGTAAGGCCAGTTTTTCAAATAAAAACGGCAGCATGTCGGTTTCCATCATAACGGCAGGCGCGGTACCGGTAATATACATCACTGCTAGTATGAGACCGATGACTTTGAACACAGTCATAATCATATGGGTGATGTTTTTGTGCCATGAGCCATCTATAAATGGTTTACTGACCCCATAAAGCATCAATAAAAATAGCAAGGTGACAGATAATGTATGCTGCTGAGTCACTAAGTAGGTCGCGCCATGATCGAACAAGATCGTGCTTTTTTCACCAATGGTAAACGGCACGAAAAACATAATTAAGCCAATGGCACTAAACACAACGAGCTGTATCAGCGCCACAGGTTTGGACAGTAGTTTTTCTGGTGGGGGTGGCGCTGCCGCAGCGCCGATCGTGGTAGCCGTATTTTGCTCGATCATGTTATCCTCCTTGATAAACGGTTTTAGATGATCTACTTAATCATCGGCAGGTTTAGACCATACTCTTTAGCGGTTTTGATGGCGAGCTCATAACCTGCATCTGCATGACGCATGACCCCTGAGCCGCAGTCATTGACCAGTACGCGTGCTAAGCGTTTGGCGGCGGCGTCCGTACCATCAGCGACGATGACCATGCCAGAGTGCTGCGAGTAACCCATCCCAACGCCGCCACCATGATGCAATGATACCCAAGTCGCACCGCCTGCGACATTAAGCATGCCGTTCAATAGCGCCCAGTCAGATACTGCATCTGAGCCATCTTTCATGCTTTCTGTTTCGCGGTTGGGGCTAGCAACCGAGCCTGTGTCTAAATGGTCACGACCGATGACGATAGGGCCTTTTAGCTCACCATTTTTGACCATCTCGTTAAAGGCGAGGCCTGCTTTGTCACGCTCACCTAGACCCAACCAGCAAATACGCGCAGGCAAACCTTGGAATTGAATACGCTCTTTTGCCATGTCAAGCCAACGATGGACATGGGTGTTTTCAGGGAACAGCTCTTTGATTTTTTGATCGGTTTTATAAATGTCTTCTGGATCACCTGACAGCGCCACCCAGCGGAACGGGCCTTTGCCTTGGCAAAACAGCGGGCGAATATAAGCGGGGACAAAACCGGGGAAATTAAAGGCGTCTTTAACCCCTTCATCAAACGCCACCTGACGGATGTTGTTGCCATAGTCGGTTGCAGGAACCCCCATCGCTTGCAGATCTAAAATCGCCTGTACGTGTGTGGCACAAGAGGCCGCGGCTGCTTTGGTGAGGGCTGCGTGTTGCTCAGGGTCTTCTTGAGCGGCTTTCCATTCTTCAACCGTCCAACCACTTGGCAGATAGCCATTGATCAGGTCATGGGCTGAGGTCTGATCGGTGACCAAATCAGGCTTGATTTCACCTGCGCGGGCGCGTTTGACCATCTCAGGCAATATATCTGCGGCATTACCAAGTAGCGCGATGGATATGGATTCACCAGCAGCCGTATGCTGTTTAATCAACTCATAGGCGTGGTCAAGATCATCCGCTTGCTTATCGACGTAACCGGTGCGCAAACGAAAATCGATACTAGATTGTTGGCATTCGATGTTTAGAGAAGTCGCACCAGCAAAGGTCGCGGCTAGTGGCTGCGCGCCGCCCATGCCACCAAGACCCGCGGTCAAAATCCAACGTCCTTCCCAGCTGCCATCATAGTGCTGACGACCCGCTTCAACAAAGGTTTCATAAGTACCTTGAACGATGCCTTGCGTACCGATATAGATCCAGCTGCCAGCAGTCATCTGACCGTACATAAATAAGTCTTTGCGATCGAGCTCGTTGAAGTGCGCCCACGTCGCCCAGCGCGGTACAAGGTTGGAGTTGGCAATCAAGACACGCGGCGCGTTTTCATGAGTCTGGAAGACACCAACCGGTTTGCCTGACTGTACCAATAATGTCTCGTCGTCTTCTAGCTCTTTGAGAGACGCTAAAATTTGGTCATAGCTTTCCCAGTTACGCGCAGCACGTCCGATACCGCCATAAACCACCAGACTTTTTGGGTTTTCAGCGACATCAGGATGCAAGTTATTTTGTAGCATGCGATAAGGGGCTTCGGTCAGCCAGCTCTTGCAGTGAAGTGTACTGCCAGTGGGGGCGGCAATATCACGACTCTCATCACGGCGGGTGAATTCAGCGTTGTTACTCATTCCGTTTTTGGTAGTCATGCTCGGTCCTTGTGATTGTTTATATAGGGGTTGTTTACACAGTTTTTAGGAAGGTTATTTGGTACAATGAATAAGTTGTATATACAAATTATCAAAGATTATTTTTTCATGCAAGGATTTTTTTATTGATACCCTCATTATTTTTGTGATCGATTTAGCAAATACCGAGCGCTTTGGGGTATTGGCTGAGGCTTGTGGCGTAGTCTCATGATATTATGGCGCTATTCTTATTAGCAGAACTGACGGTTAAAGACGGATATGAAAAAAACGATACCGGCGTATCAACGAATAAAAAACGCCATACTAGACAATATCCACTCTGGTAAGTGGCAAGCGGGCAATGCGATTTCTACAGAAATGGCTCTGGCTGAGGAGTTCGGGGTGTCGCGGATGACGGTCAACCGCGCCTTAAAAGAGCTGAGTGAGGAGCGGGTGCTGGAGCGTCGGCAAGGGTCGGGGACATTTGTCGCACAGCAACAGTTCAATCACACCTTTGTGGAGGTGCGTAATATCGCGCAAGACTTAAAGTCGGCCAATCGTGACTACGAAGCGAAGGTTGTGAGCAAGCGTGCGGTGACGGCTGATATGCTCGATGAGGAGCTGCGACGTAAATTTGATATAGATAAAGATCATGGCGTAGATAACAGCAGTCATGCGCCGGTGCTATATGAGGTAAAAATCATCCATTTTGCGGATGGTCAGCCCATCCAGTTCGAAGAGCGCTGGGTCGACGCCCATAAAGTCCCAGAATTTATGGCGCAAGATTTTAGCGTGGTCAATACCAGTGAGTATTTAATTGCCAAAAGTCCATTAGAGCGGGGCAGCTATACCATTCGAGCAATAGCAGCACCTGACGAGATCGCCCGTTTTTTACAAATCGCACCGCAGTCGCCGACCCTAGTGTTGCGTCGCCAAACCTACTCGGCAGGTCAAGTGTTGACCTTTGTCAAAATGTGGCATGCTGGTGATCGTTATCAATTCTCAGGCGAACTGTAAGCACCTGACGCACGCTCACGGTTTTTGTACGTTTATTCTCACTTAAGTGCGCTATAGTCGTTTTAAGTGAAGAACAATACCGTGCATCTGAGACGAATGGTTCGCAGCCTCTGTTTGGCCGAGTGTTTAGGACGTTCTAATTCACTGGCGCTAAAGGTAAAAGACTGCCTAAAGCAGTCTAAAAGTTCACAATTAATGTAAAAATAGCATTGAAAAATAGGCTGTGTATCCTCAAATCGGGCAGCCAAAGCCAAATATTGTGGGACAAATATGTGTTTTAATATCTGTCTGGGCGGGTTTTCTCCTTATTAGCTGGTATTTATACACGCCGATTTACTCATTCACTCTTATAAGGACGTCTTATGAAACGTCGTACTCTTTTAGCCCTAGCTGCCAGTACACTGTTACTTGCTGCTTGTGGCCAGTCTACTAGTGATACCGATAACAATACGACGGACAGTGCTGCGACAGGCGGTTCGGACTTGCTGCAACGTATCAATAATGGTGGCACCATCAACGTTGGTACAGAAGGGACTTATCCACCGTTCACTTATCATGATAAGAGTGGAAAACTCACAGGCTATGACGTCGAAGTGACACGTGCCGTTGCTGATAAGCTAGGCGTAGAAGTCGAGTTCAAAGAAACCCAGTGGGATGCCATGCTGGCAGGTTTGGATTCAAAACGCTTTGATATGGTGGCCAACCAAGTCAGCTTGACCACGCCTGAGCGTAAAGCGAAGTATGACAAAGCCATGGCTTATAGCTGGTCCGGCGCGGTGGTCTTAGCCCCAACTGATGACAATCGTTATGGCTCTTGGGAGGACTTAAAAGGTCTACGCACTGCGCAATCACTCAGCAGTAACTATGGTGAGCTGGCAGAACGCTATGGTGCAGAAATCGTCCCTGTCGATGGTATGGCACAAGCAATCCAATTGGTCAAACAAGACCGTGCTGACTTTACCATGAACGACAATCTTGCTGTATTGGATTATCTAAAAAAATTCCCAGCTGCGGCGCTTGAGATTAAGTTGACAGCGCCTGCGAGTGAGCAGCGTGGTTCAGGTTTGGTGCTCATAAAAGGGGACGATGCCGTTGTAGCAAAACTGGATGAAGCGATGGCAGAGTTGGCGGCTGATGGTACGCTCACCAAACTTAGTGAAGAGTTCTTTGGTGCTGATGTAAGTCAACAAAAATAATGTCAGGGTCTATCATGCCAGCTTCTATTATGTCTGTGTCGTGGTTTGCGGATTTATTGGCATTATTGCCGTTCATGAGCCCTGATCGGGCGCAGATTGTTATCTCGTCTTTTTGGCCCATGCTCAAAGGTGGTATCTATTATTCGATACCACTGGCATTGATCTCGTTTGTCATTGGTATGGTGATTGCGCTGACAGTGGCGCTGATTCGTATCGTTCCGCGGGCAGGCTGGTTTCATGAGATTGTTTACAGACTGGCGCGTATTTATGTGTCCGCCATTCGCGGGACGCCCATGCTGGTTCAACTGTTTATTATCTTTTATGGGCTGCCAAGTGTTGGCGTCAAGCTTGACCCCTTTCCTTCGGCGATTATTGCCTTTTCGCTCAATATTGGCGCTTATGCGTCAGAGACAGTGCGTGCCTCAATTTTGTCTATTCCAAAAGGTCAATGGGAGGCAGGCTCGACCGTTGGTTTGACGTACCTACAAACCTTTCGTCATGTCATTTTGCCACAAGCGCTTCGGGTCTCGGTGCCGCCTTTATCCAATACGTTTATTAGTCTGGTAAAAGACACCTCATTGGCGTCATTGGTGTTGGTGACTGAGCTGTTTAAGCAAGCGCAGATAATCACGGCGCGTAACTACGAGTTTATGCTGGTTTATACCGAAGCGGCGATTATTTACTGGGGTATCTGTCTGTTCTTAACCTTTATCCAAGGTAAGCTTGAAACCCGTCTTGATCGTTACGTGGCAAAATAGCGGATGGCTCACCTTTCAATATTTTAATTATTCCATAGTTTCAGTATCCTTTGTAGCACAGGAACCTTTATGATCAAAGTCACTAATATCCACAAAGCCTTTGGGAGCAATCAAGTGCTCAAAGGCATCGACTTGACGATTCATAAAGGGAAGGTGGTCGTCATATTAGGGCCATCAGGTTCGGGTAAAACCACTTTTTTGCGTTGTCTCAATGCGCTTGAGATTCCGGATCAAGGCGTTATTGCCTTTGATGATGGCAGCTTAACCGTTGATTTTGCCACCAAACCTAAGAAAAAAACCTTACTGGCGCTGCAACGTAAGTCGGGTATGGTTTTTCAGTCTTATAATTTGTTTCCGCACAAAACAGCAATCGAAAACTTAATGCTTGGTCCTACGGTGGTACAAGGGCAGAGCAAAGCGCAAGCCCGTGAGCAGGCATTAGTGCTGCTGGATAAAGTGGGGTTGTCGGATAAAGCGGATCTCTATCCGTTTCAGTTGTCTGGTGGTCAGCAGCAGCGTATTGGGATTGCCCGTGCGCTGGCTATCGAACCGTCGTTATTACTGTTTGATGAGCCGACATCTGCACTTGATCCAGAGCTGGTACAAGATGTCCTTGAAACCATGAAGCAGCTGGCCTCTGAAGGCTGGACGATGGTGGTGGTGACTCACGAAATCAACTTTGCCCGTGACGTGGCGGACCATGTGGTGTTAATCGAAGACGGGCATGTGGTTGAAGAAGGCAGTGCTAAGCAATTGTTTGAGGACTCAAAACACCCAAGAACGCAGGCATTTTTACAGCGTATCGAGCAATAATCCGCTTAAGCTCAGTCGCATGGTTGAGCAAACCACTGATGCGTGAATCCTTGATATGTACAGTCAATCTTGAAAAAAAGAAAGCCCTAACTGTGCTGGCACGGTGAACTGACCCCCAAAACTTGGACGGTTTAGTTTAACCCAAGGACTGAGTTCTGTATTGCACAGGGCTCAGTCCTTTTAGTTTCAATTGAATACGCTCATGGTTGTAATAATGAATGTACTCATGGATTTGTTGCTCTAACTGCTCAATGTTTTGAGGCTTCTCAAGGTAAATGGTCTCACACTTTA
>NZ_QQAI01000017.1:0-51125 GCF_021023115.1 Psychrobacter sp. CCUG 69069 | reverse complement strand
TGGAGACGATGACATGCTTGCCCTTATCGCCTTACCCATTGACGTGCATCATCAGTATTTATTACAGTTTAACCGTCAACTTAGTCTGATCCTATTTGCCATCACACTACTGTTGGTTTCAATAGCAGCCTTAAGCGTGTATTGGGGTTTTGCCCCTTTATCCACTATCGTGCAAAGGATGAAAGGTATTCATCCTGAAAGATTGAGCGAAAGAGTAATAGTTAGTGATATGCCATTAGAGCTAAGACCTTTAGCAGAATCCTATAACTCGATGATGGCTAAGCTTGAAAGCAATTTTGAGTCGTTGTCGCGATTTTCAGACAATATCGCCCATGAGCTACGTACGCCAATAGCGACGCTGAGTACGCAAACGCAAGTCATGTTAACTAAGCCAAGAGAAAGCGACGAATACATTGAGCAATTGCATCATCAGCATGATACGTTAAAGCAGTTATCCGCCATGATTAACGATATGTTATTACTGGCAAAAACTCAAAAAGAGCTGAGTGATTCGCAAATCAGTCATGTCGATATAGAGAGCTTGATCACAAAGCTTATAGATTATTATGAGATGATTGCTGAGGATCGTGAGATAATCTTTGAAAAATCGGGTGATTTTAAAACAGTACTAGGTGATAAAGGCTTATTGCAACGGCTGTTTGCCAACCTGATGTCAAATGCGATTTATTATGCGGCTAGTAATAGCACTATTATGATATCCGCTACTGTCCTCACTTCAAGCACCTCGCTTAATGCGCCAAAAGACGATATTCAATCCCCAGAGCAGCTCTGGTTAAGAATAACTATGACCAACCGTCTAGACAAACCATTAAATCAGATTGAAGCCGATAAACTGTTTGAGCGATTCTATCGTCATGATAAAACGAATACGATGCATTCAGGAACAGGCTTAGGCTTATCTATTGTGCAAGCTATCGCCAATGCTCATAATGGCAAAGTTAGTATTACTATCAAAGATGAGTGTCTTTTTGAGGTTGCTGTAAAGTTGTTGATTGCCAGGTAGTAAATACCTTCATACTGTCTATGAACCGCTCAGATTAGATCGAAGGCGAGTTTACTTGGAAGGTCTCTCTATCCATAAGATGAGATTCTGACTTGCGATAGTTGTACTTTTCAATTGTTGGACAAAAAATTTCTTATATAAGCCTATTTCATACATTCTATTACCAATAATTATGGTGCCTTTATGATGATTCATCCTCAGTATGATCCCGTAGCGCTTTCCTTGGGTCCATTGGAAGTGCACTGGTATGGGCTAATGTATTTGCTAGCCTTTGCTGCCGCTTACGGTTTGGCTTGGTATCGCAGTACCAAACGCGACAATTGGACCACCGACATGGTCTCTGACTTAGTCTTTTATGGCGCGCTTGGTGTCATCTTAGGCGGTCGTATTGGCTATGTGCTGTTTTATCAGTTCGGTGAATTACTCCAAAACCCTGCCTATATATTAAAAGTCTGGGAAGGCGGTATGTCTTTCCACGGCGGCTTTATCGGCGTCATGCTAGGTATGTGGTTCTTTGCCCGTAAATATAAAAAGACTACCTTTCAAGTATTCGATTTTATCGTTCCTTGTGTACCAACCGGCTTACTGTTTGGGCGTATCGGCAACTATATCAATGGCGAATTATGGGGTCGCGTCTCAGACGGTGGCTATAACTGGCTGACCTACTTTCCGCAAGCCGCGGCGTTTGATATGGAGCAATTACAGAGCAATCCACAATTGCAAGAATTGATGATTGAAGTCAATGGTCAATACATATTGCCTCGTCATCCATCACAGCTATATGAAGCCTTTGCCGAAGGTCTGCTGCTATTTATATTCTTATGGTGGTATTCATCAAAACCACGTCCACGTATGGCCGCCTCCGCTGTATTCTTACTAGGCTATGGCATCAGCCGCTTTATCATTGAATTCTTCCGCCAGCCAGATGCTGACCAAGGATTCATATTATTAGGTTGGATGACCAAAGGGCAAATCTTAAGCGCGCCGATGATTATCGCCGGCTTAATCATGCTGATTTATGCTTACAAACGCGGTATTTATGATTGGGGTAAGCAGTCTGCATATTAGAAATAAGTGTCGAGGTGCATGAACAAATAAATATAAATGCAGTTCTAACAAGATACATTCCATTTGCAGAATTAACACCTAACCCCAGTTCGGGATAAGGGCTCAAAAAAAAGATAAAAAAAGAAGTCCGAAGTTGCTAAAGTAAGTTTACCAAGACCACTTAAGCAAAAAGGACTTCTTACATGGACAACCTAACCGAACTATACTGCCATATTGACGACTTTTATTAGCAATTCAAACCTGAGTTTGACGCTCATTTAATCGCAACGGGCCGTCAACGGCTAAGAGCATGCCAGATAAGTGTAGCAGAGATTATGACCATCTTGGTACTGTTTCATCAATTGCGGTATCGACAGTTTAAGTCTTTTTACTACCACCATATGCATGGCATGATGAAACAGGAGTCTCCAAACCTGCCGAGCTACTCGCGATTTATAGAGCTTGTGCCGCGCAGTATCATGCCACTGTGCAGCTACTTGCAAAGCATGATGGGCGACTGTACGGGTATCAGCTATATTGATTCAACCAAGATAGCAGTTTGTCATAACAAACGTATCTACCGTCATAAAGTCTTTGAAGGACTTGCAACCCGAGGCAAAAGCAGCATGGGCTGGTTTTACGGCTTTAAGCTGCACGCCATTATCAATTATAAGGGCGAGCTTGTATCTGTTAAAGCCACTGCGGGCAATACGGATGATAGAGCGCCAGTTAAGGATATGGCAACGTCTTTATTTGGAAAACTATTTGGTGATAGAGGCTATATCAGTAACACACTAAACGCGTGGCTCACAAAACATAGTGATACCACGTTGATAACCAAACTTCGGCGTAATATGAAACCGCAAGTACTCAAGCCGATAGATGAGGCGCTACTCAATCATCGCTCTTTGGTTGAAACGGTATTTGGGAAGCTGAAAAACTTGTGCCAAATCGAACACTCACGCCATCGTAGTGTCACGGGGTTTATCACAAACTTGCTGTCGGGTTTGATTGCTTATTGCTGGTTTCCCTATAAGCCCACCATCAAAAACATGCCTCAGCAGGGACAGGTAGCAACATTGTAAATAGTATCAATGAGTTACAATGTGGCTTATCCCGAACTGGGGTTATTAATACTTCTATGAAAAGTATGACCACTCCTTACTAAGCTCTAAAACACTATAAAACATAAAAAAGACAGACCTGTAGCAGATAAACTTATTAAGGCTAATAACTTAAATATTAAGTTCAGGCCCCGTATTTACTTCTATAAATTATTTTCTATAGGCGATGATATACAAACAGTATTATCTCAAAGGTGGTTAAATACTACATGGCTAAAGTCTAGCAGATTATAAATACACAACATATGTTAAAATATAAGTTATCCTTAACGCTAGCTAGATAGGAAACGTACTGCCATGGCTGGTATCAACAAACTAGAATTATCCGAAGCTGATATTATCAGTAAATTCATTCTACCTGCCGTTATTAGCTCAGGCTGGGATGACATGACCCAAATTCGCGAAGAGGTGAAGCTTCGTGACGGCAAGGTTATCGTCCGTGGTCAAATGGCAGTACGTAAGACAGTTAAGTCAGCTGACATTGTTTTATACCACAAGCCTAACCTGCCGCTTGCTGTTATCGAAGCTAAAGCGAACAAACACTCCATTGGTAAAGGTATGCAGCAAGCGCTTGATTATGCTGGGCTGCTCGAAGTGCCGTTCGTGTTTTCATCCAATGGTGATGGCTTTATTTTTCATGATAAAACCAGTACTACTACCCTCGAAACAGAGATTTCGCTAGCAGACTTTCCGACGCCAGCTGAACTATGGGATAAGTATTGTCAATGGAAAGGCTATACGCAAGCTCAGCTACCCATCATCACTCAAGACTATCATGATGATGGCAGTGGTAAGTCACCACGCTACTATCAGCTACAAGCCATCAATAAGACCATAGAAGCCATCTCTCGTGGACAGGATCGTATCTTGCTTGTAATGGCGACAGGAACAGGTAAAACCTATACTGCGTTTCAAATCATTTGGCGACTGTGGAAAGCCAGAGAGAAAAAGCGCATTTTGTTTTTAGCTGACCGCAATATTTTGGTCGATCAATCTCGAATTAATGACTTTCAACCTTTTGGCACGGCGATGACCAAAATAGAAGGCCGTACCGTTGATCCAGCCTTTGAGATACATCTTGGCTTATATCAAGCGTTAACAGGTCCAGAAGAGCATCAGAAGGCATTTAAACAAGTTGCCCCTGACTTCTTTGACCTAATTGTCATTGACGAGTGCCACAGAGGCAGTGCTGCTGAAGACAGTGCTTGGCGTGAGATATTAGAGTATTTTAATAGCGCTACGCAGGTCGGTTTGACAGCGACCCCTAAAGAGACTGAAGAGGTATCTAATTCTCATTACTTCGGGGATCCTGTTTATACTTATACCTTAAAACAAGGTATTGAAGATGGGTTTTTAGCACCTTATAAAGTGGTTCGAATTGATATCGATGTCGATATGCAAGGTTGGCGTCCAACTAAAGGACAAACAGATAAGCATGGTGAGTTGATTGAAGATCGTATCTATAATCAAAAAGACTTTGATCGTAGTCTGGTGATTGATGAGCGTACTGAATTGGTGGCTCAGACCATCACAAGCTACCTTGAGCGTACTGACCCAATGGCCAAAACCATTGTGTTCTGTAATGATATTGATCATGCAGAGCGCATGCGCCGTGCTCTGATTAACTGCAATCCCGAGCAAGTCAAAAAGAACGAAAAGTATGTCATGAAAATCACGGGTGATGATGAGTTAGGCAAAGCGCAGCTCGATAATTTCATCAATCCAAAGAAAGCTTATCCAGTGATAGCGACGACGTCGGAGCTGATGACGACTGGTGTTGATGCTCAAACTTGTAAGCTAATCGTACTAGATCAAAACATCAAATCGATGACCAAGTTTAAGCAGGTTATTGGCCGTGGTACTCGTATAAATGATAAATATGGCAAGCTATGGTTTACGATTCTCGACTTCAAAAAAGCGACTGAGCTATTTGCAGATGAGAGCTTCGATGGTATTCCTGAACGTATCATGACTGTGACGCCATCACAGATTAATGAAGGAAGCGTTGAGCTGGACGAAGTGGTAGATGGAGAGTCAGACGCAGAGTTAGATATTGTTAATGGTACTGATTTGGCCTATACAACCCAAAGTGATAATGGTGGCTTTGATTTAGGGGTTGGTATGGGTGATGATATGAGTGTTAGTGAGCCTGCGAAAAAATATCATGTGAAAGGTGTATCTGTAAAAGTAATGGCTCAGCGTATCCAGTATTATGATACTGATGGTAAGCTAGTCACCGAGTCTTTTCAGGACTATACTCGCAAAACTTTCACCAAGCAGTTCGCTAGTTTGGACGAGTTTACCAAGCGCTGGAACGATACTGAGCGCAAACAAACCATTATTGATGAGCTGGCAAACGCTGGTATTATTTGGGAAGCATTGCAAGAAGAGATCGGCTCGGATATGGATCCTTTCGATCTGATTTGTCATGTGGTTTATGACCAACCGCCCTTGACCCGACGTGAACGTGCGAATGAAGTCAAAAAGCGCAATTACTTTACCAAGTACTCAGATACTGCTCAAAAAGTACTGAACGCCTTGCTTGATAAATATGCTGATGCTGGTGTAGAAGAAATCGAAAGTCTTAATGTGCTCAAAGTAAAACCACTCGATCAGCTAGGTAGTCCGATGGAAATTGTCAGAGAAGGCTTTGGTAGCAAAAAAGACTATCAACAAGCCATTAGTGATCTTGAAGATGAGATCTATTGGGTACCGCCACCTAAGCAAGCTTAAGTGTTTAAAAAAGATTAACTATAAACTATAAATCTAAGCCTCTTATTGAGGCTTGTTTTATTCCTATCGTTTATTAAAAAGAGAAACCACATGTCAATCAGTTCCGTTATCAAGTCTATTCAAGATATCATGCGCCAAGATGCTGGTGTCGATGGTGATGCCCAACGTCTAAGCCAATTGTCATGGTTATTGTTTCTCAAGATATTTGATGCCCAAGAAGAAGCGCTTGAGTTCGAACAAGAAAACTATAAAACGCCCATTCCTGAGAAGTATCTCTGGCGTAACTGGGCGGCTGATCCTGAAGGTATCACTGGTGAGGAGCTACTAGAATTTGTAAATGATCAAATTTTTAATGATTTAAAAAATATAACAGCGCCAGTAGACACCAATCCGCGTGGTTTTGTGGTACGTCAAGGTTTGAGCGATGCCTACAACTACATGAAAAACGGCACGCTACTACGCCAAGTGATTAATAAGCTCAACGAAGTAGACTTTAACCGTTCAGATGAGCGTCATCTGTTTGGTGATATTTATGAGCAACTGCTACGCGATTTACAGAGTGCAGGTAATGCAGGTGAGTTTTATACCCCTCGTGCCGTGACACGCTTTATCGTTGACCGTGTCGATCCAAAGCTGGGTGAGCGCGTCATGGATCCAGCCTGTGGTACAGGTGGGTTTTTGGCCTGTTCGTTTGATCATGTCAAAAACAACTATGTCGAAACTGCTGAAGATCATCAAATACTACAAAAACAAATCTTAGGTGTTGAAAAGAAGCAACTGCCACATTTACTCTGTACCACCAACATGATGCTGCATGGTATTGAAGTACCTGTACAGATACGCCACGATAACACCCTAAATAAGCCGCTATCGAGCTGGGACAGTGATATTGATGTCATCGTAACTAACCCACCTTTTGGCGGCACTGAAGAGCATGGTATAGAGAAAAACTTCCCTGCTGAATTCCAAACACGCGAAACGGCAGATTTGTTTTTACAATTAATCATCGAAGTGTTAGCAGAAAAAGGTCGCGCTGCTGTCGTGTTACCTGATGGCACCTTGTTTGGTGAAGGGGTAAAAACCAAGCTAAAGAAAATGCTGACCGAAGAATGTAATCTGCATACCATCGTGCGCTTACCAAACGGTGTGTTTAATCCTTATACCAGTATTAAGACCAATATTCTTTTCTTTACCAAAGGTCAGCCAACCAAAGATATTTGGTTTTATGAGCATCCTTACCCTGAAGGTGTCAAAAACTATAGCAAAACCAAACCAATGAAGTTTGAAGAGTTTCAAACCGAGATTGACTGGTGGGGTGATGAGTCTGATGGTTTTGCCAGTCGTGTCGAAAACGATCACGCTTGGAAGGTCAGCATTGATGAGGTCATCGAGCGTAACTATAACCTCGATATCTCAAACCCCTACCAAGGTGAAGTCATTGATTATGACCCTAATAAGCTACTAGCTGACCATGCAAAGCAACAACAGAGCATCGATATGTTACGCAGCCAGTTGAAAGATGTACTGGGTGCTGCGCTGTCTGCTAACACGACAGAGGACAAGTAGCTATGAATGTAAAAACGAGCTTAGAGGTGGGTAAAGATGCAAGCAAACCAGAGCAGTTGATCACTGCACATATCGATATCTGGACCAGCGCTATACTGGCTAAATCTAGCAGTGGGCGTGGTAGTAGCAAAAAGTATGAGCTATACGGTATTAGCAAATTACGTGAGCTGATCTTGGAGTTAGCGGTGCGTGGCAAGCTTGTCCCACAAGACGATAATGATGAACCTGCATCTGTTTTGTTAGAGAAAATAGCTGTTGAAAAGGCTCAGTTAATTAAAAAAGGTAGGATTAAGAAGGTTAAAGTACGGGATAAAATTAATGAAGATGAAAAGTCTTTTGAACTACCTAGAAACTGGAGTTGGATAAGGCTATCAAACATCTATGATGTTCGTGATGGAACTCATGATTCTCCAAAGTATCAAGCCTCTGGATATCCACTAGTTACTAGCAAAAATTTGGCATCTGGAACACTTAGTTTAGATGATGTTAAATATATATCTACAAAAGATCATCAGAAAATAGCTGAGAGATCAGCAGTAGTTAAAGGTGATATTTTATTCGCCATGATAGGGACTATTGGTAATCCCGTGATTGTGGATATTGACGACGAGTTCAGCATTAAGAATGTAGCATTATTTAAGCCTATTAATGGTTTACTAAACAGCATGCAATTCCTTCGAATACAATTAATTGTAGCTTCCAAATACTTAAAGAATAATGCATCAGGTGCTGTTCAGAAATTTGCCTCTCTAACTAAACTTAGAGAACAAGCAGTAGCACTTCCACCGCTTGCAGAACAACAACGTATCGTCGCTAAAGTCGATGAGCTGATGCTGCTGTGTGATCATCTAGAGCAGCAAACCGAAGCCAGTATCGAAGCTCACGCTACTCTTGTAGAAGTATTATTAGGCACATTGACAGATAGTGTGGACGCCGATGAATTAGCGCAGAACTGGGCGAGAATTTCTGAGCATTTTGATAGCCTATTTACTACTGAGCAAAGCATCGATGCGTTAAAGCAAACTGTTCTACAACTAGCTGTAATGGGTCAGTTAGTTCCACAAAACCCGGATGATGAACCTGCTTCGGTATTGTTAGAAAAAGAGCGGTTGATTAGAGAAAGTAAAATTAAACAACCTAGCTCATGGCTTGAAATTACCGAAAATGAAAAGCCTTTTGAATCACCGGAAAGTTGGATATGGTTACGGTTTGGAGATGTATATCCGTTAGAATATGGAAATAATCTCCCTAAGCCGAAGCGCTCTAATACAGGAGAGTACAACGTTTATGGCTCAAATGGTATTGTAGGCTCTCATAATGCAGCCTGTGTAAAGTCTTCTTGTATTGTGGTAGGCAGAAAGGGTTCAGCTGGAGCTCTAAATATATCCCTTGATGATGGTTGCTGGGTAACAGATGTAGCTTATAGCTGTATTCCAATCAAAGGCATTGACCTATATTTTGCTTTTATGCACCTAAAAACACTCGGGCTTGATAGTTTAGGTAAAGGTATCAAGCCTGGCTTGAATAGAAATGAAGCTTACTCATTACCTGTAGCTATTCCACCTCTAAGTGAACAACATCTTATCGTTGCTAAAGTCGATGAGTTAATGGCTATTTGTGACCAATTAAAAGAGAAGCTACAGCAGTCTCAAGAGACGCAAGTTCAGCTTACTGATGCGTTGGTTGATCGGGCTTTAGAGTGAGTTTTAATGTTGGAGCAATCACGTTTTATATGCCTTAGTACAACTAAAAGAAATAAACAAGACCTTCTATTAGCAGTGATATTTTAAAATCAGGTATAATAACCTTGTATGTATAATCCATATTGTGCAGAATTAAAAGTGCACAATGCTATTACAGCTGTTAAGGCTATGTTATTAGGCGTCTTGTGCATAAATTAGGGGTTATAATATTCATAGGTGTGCCGTTCAATATCGCAAGCTACGCGCTATTGACCCACATGGTTGCGCAGGTTTGTGGACTCGACGTTGGCGAGTTTATCTGGACGGGCGGCGACTGTCATATTTATCAAAACCACCGCGAGCAAGTCGAACGACAGCTGACACGCTCGCTTTATCAGCTGCCAACATTGACGCTCAACGCGGATGTTGATAATATTTTTGCTTTTACCTATGAAGATATTAGCGTGGATGGCTATGAGTCACATCCTGCTATTAAAGCAAAAGTGGCGGTATAAGCAGCTGTTTTTACTTCATTTTTAATGAGAATAACAAGGATATATTATGAGTTATGCCCGCACTGAAGTCGCCCAAATCGCTGCTATTAGTAGTAATCGCTGTATCGGCAAGGATAATAAGCTGCCGTGGCATATCTCAACAGACTTGCAGCATTTCAAAAAGCTGACCACCAAAGAAAATGAGGGCGCGACGCAAGGTATCGTCATTATGGGCCGCAAGACATTTGAGTCGATGGGCAGCAAACCGTTACCAAAGCGCGTGAGCTTTATTATCAGTAGCCAGTTGGATTACGCTGAAAAAGCAGGCCTAGTCGGCAACGATAACGCCTATGTCGTACACAATTTAGACGATGCGTTAACGCAAGCCGCTAGTCTCGCCCACGGCGCGCATCTTGACACGATTTGGGTGATTGGTGGTGAGCGCGTATTTAATGACGCCATGATGTACACGGATCGTATCGAATTGACCCACGTAGACACTGACATTTCTGATGGGGAGGCTTTTTATCCAGAATTGCCCGATGACTTTATAGTCGCAGCAGAATCTGAGCAAATGCGTGATGAAAAAAGCGAGTTAGCGTTTAGATTTGTGACTTACCAAAGAAAAGCCAATCAATAATAGCGACTCGCTTGTTAAAAATAAAATAATGGGGATCTCATGGTTGGGTAAAACTGTCTATGATGTCCCCATTATAGTGTGGCCAACGCATCATATTAAGACACGGGCAAAACCAAGTTCAGGCCATAGCTATCTAGTATAATATTTGGTCAGGCTACTCATGCAGTACTTTATAAACCGTCTTCGCCAGCACCGGACCAATGCCTTGCACACCTGCCAATTCTTGCTGAGAGGCCCCAAGCAGCTGCTGCATACCGCCAAAGTGATTGAGTAAGTCACGGCGGCGCTTTTCACCGAGTCCTGGTATCACCTCAAGCACGGACGATGAACGGCGCTTATCACGCTTCTTACGATGCGCTGTGATCGCAAAACGGTGCGCCTCATCACGAATGTGCATCAATAAATGCAGCGCTTTGCTATCCATTGGCAAATCAAGCGGCTCATGGTCAATAAAGTGTAGTACCTCAAGTCCAGCCTTGCGCCCCTCGCCTTTTGCCACACTAATGAGCAAAGTATCACCAAGAATACCCAATTCTGTCAGCACGTCTTTGGCTATCCCAAGCTGACCTTTACCACCATCGATGAGCAACAAATCTGGCAGTGGCTGTTTCTTATAGCGACGCGTCAACACTTGCTTCATTGCCGCATAATCATCACCGCCTTGAATATCATGAATCGCATACTGACGGTAATCACGACGACGCGAGCCACCTTGATCAAAGACCACGCAGCTGCCAATGGTCGCCTCGCCCATGGTATGGGAAATATCAAAGCATTCAATCCGATCAATGGTTCGATCTGTGACATCAGCTAGCACGTCTTTTAAGGCGCCAAAGCGTGCATGCAGCTCTAAATAATCACCCAGCTTGGTTTTTAGCGCATTATTTGTATTCAGTTTTGCTAAGTCTAGCCATTCTGAACGGTGCTCGCGTACTTTATTCTTAATAACGACTTTGCTACCAAAATGCGTTGCCAGTGCCTCACTAACGGCATTTTGATCCGGCAACTCATGGCTTAAAATAATCTCTGCTGGTAAATCATCGGTCACCTGAAAATAGAACGACGTAATAAAGGCCGACAAGTTATCTGCAAGCGGCTCACTACTATCGACATCAGGAAAATAGTTCTTACCACCCAACACACGGCCACCGCGCACGGTAAGTACGTTGACACAAGTCATACCTGCCTGACTGGCAATAGAAATCACATCGGCCTCACCTTCTACCGTATAAACGGCTTGCCGCGCTTGTACTTCGCGCAGCATCGACAGCTGATCGCGATAAAATACGGCCTTTTCAAAATCCAACGCTTCAGCAGCACTCTCCATTTTTTCAATCAGGGCACTATGAATGTCGCTAGAATCGCCCTTTAAAAAGCGAATCGTGTTGTTAACATCTTCGCTATATTCTTCTGGCGACACCAAACCCACGCAAGGCGCACGGCAACGCTTAATCTGGTACTCAAGACAAGGGCGCTTGCGTTGTTTAAAAAAAGTATTGGTACATTGGCGCATTTGAAACATTTTTTGCATCAGCACCAGTGTTTCTTTAGCGGCATGGGCTGAGGGGAAAGGCCCAAAAAACCGTCCTTTTTGATGATTGCCTTTGCCGCGCCCATACGCCAGTCTGGGATAAGGATCATCCGCTGAAATGAACACGTAAAGGTAGGATTTGTCATCACGCAACAGAACGTTATAAGGCGGACGATGTTCTTTAATCAGGTTTTGCTCGAGTAACAACGCTTCAGTTTCACTACGAGTAATAATGGTCTCGATATTGTGAATGCGAGCCACCAGCGCCCGTGTCTTGGGGTGGTCAATCGTTTTCGCAAAATAACTATTTACACGACTCTTTAGCGATTTGGCTTTACCAACGTACAGAATATCACCGTTTTTACCCAGCATTTTATAGACCCCTGGCAGATTTGGCAGGCGCTGAATTAAATGCTTAAGGCGGACTGTTTTATCGTCGGCGGGGCTCGATGCTGAAACATTGACCATAGAATATTTTGCTCTTAAAACGTGATGAATATCAATATTTATGGGGCGACCACACCGATTTTGCAAGCTGATGACATGTTTAGCAACTGCCATAAAAAAAACCAGCACAAGGCTGGTTTTTTAAGCGTACTACTTGCAAGCTACTAATGACGGAAATTTGGTAACAGCGCTGGAATACCAGGCAACATACCAACGATAGCCATCACCCCAGTTAAGACCACAAAGGTAATCACAGGAATAATCCAGCGGCTCATTTTCGAGAGATTGGCACTACGCTCTTTAGAGCCAATAAGTCCTAGATTATCAAGCACCAAGGTGATCGACCACCCAAAGGCTGGATTGACTAGCGCGGAAGC
This sequence comes from Psychrobacter sp. CCUG 69069, assembly GCF_021023115.1. NCBI lineage: Bacteria > Pseudomonadati > Pseudomonadota > Gammaproteobacteria > Moraxellales > Moraxellaceae > Psychrobacter > Psychrobacter sp. CCUG 69069. The sequence goes on along the minus strand of NZ_QQAI01000017.1, from coordinate 38,460 downwards.
AAATACGACAATCGCTGCGGACTGCGTCGTTTTACCTTCACGTGTCATCTCCATACCCGCTTCAAGCAAGGGAATAAAAACCCCCACAATCAGCGCCACACACATCACTGGCTCCCAAATGGCCAAATCCATGGGATAACCCCAGACACCCGCAATCAGACAAAACACCCCCGTTAACACAGCCCCTGCCGGAATAGGACGCTTAGCAATCGCCGCTGGTACAATATAAGTACCCCATGACGACGCAAAATTCGCGCCGCCCAGTATCGAGCCTGCCACCTGACGAATAGAAGCGCTTGTCATCGTATCATCGATATCCATGAGCACACGCTCAGTACGTTTTGGATAGCTGATTTTCTGAAAGACTTGATGACCCAAGAAGTCTGGTGACCACATGGCGACAGCCAGTACTGCAAATGGCAGCACCACAATAAAGCTCTCAACAGTGGGCAGTCCTAGCATCCAACCGGTGTTTTCGCCCCACCAGTACATTGGATTCATGTTTGGTAGACCTGGTGCCGTTTCAAACGCAAACGGTGCGCCCATGGCAAAAGCGACGCCCCCGCCCAATAAGCAGCTTAAAGGCACAGCTAACCAACGCTTTTGGAAATTCTCAAGCACCGCATACAGTACAATCGTCAGTAGAATCACCACAAAGGCAATGTGCGCCATGCCAATGCCTTCCGCCCAAGCAAACAGATTTTTAACTTGTGAAATCGTACCAATGAAACCTAAATAAAGCAGCAAACCACCACACACGCCTTTACTGGTCAAGTTTGCCAGCAAACTGCCCCCTTTACTGATGGCTAGGAGCAAACCGAAGGCACCAATGAGCAGGCCAAAGGCCATCGGGTGACCGCCAGCGGCAACCACAATAGGAATCAGCGGAATTAATGGACCGTGAGTACCCGCAAGGTTGGCTGTCGGTAGCAAAAACCCTGAAAATAAAATGACAAAAAACGAGACAATTAATAGCTCATAACGCACGTTTTCTAAAACAAACGCGTCGCCCAAACCAAGTGGCCCTGCAAAAGTTGCGGCAATGGCACCCACCATGACCACCTTACCAATGGTTGCGGCCATTGCTGGAATGGTATCTTCATATTCAAAGCGATAATCACGAAACGGCAAGTTTGCACGCCAGCGCTTTGGCTGCATGATCTGTAGTTCATGATTTAGATACGCGTCACGACTGTCAAAGCTTGCGCTTGATTGATGCAAATCACGATAACTGCCTGCAAGCTCGCTGTCGTAGTCGGATGGATTGGAAGGCTTCTGATTAGACCCTGGAGAAGGTATCTGAGTATTACTCATCACATTTCCTTATGTCGACTGAGACTTCGGTTGATTACAATAGTTGACTTAGCTCTATATCCAGTAAAGCGTCCATCACAAATTGCACGCTATTGTATGTCATGGGGCCTTGAATTGCGAGCCTATAACTATTTAAAGATACTATGCATCTCATTATTAATGATAACTAAAAGTTTGCATTTATTATTTTATGAACCTTAATTGGCTTTTATTTCGAAAAAGTAATAGTAGGAGAAGTGAGGTTGATCGGTTAATATGACCTCAGAAAAAGTAGCAATAGCTATGGTGGATACCTATTTTTACCGCTAATAACGCTTTAATAAGTTACGCTATAGTAGATCAAGTAAGTATAAAACTAGCATGACTCGATCAATGCTTTAGCCCGCTCTAAGACTAGCGAGCTTCGTGGTTTTTCATTATGATAAAGGTTTTTTGGTCAGTCACTCTTTAGTACTTAGCATGTAAATGTATCTCAATCAGCAAGCATGTAACATTAAAAAGCAAGATAATAGGATTGATTTATGAGTTTATTACCCATCAACTTTGAGACATTAAAACGTAAAGCTAAAAAAAATATCATGCCGCTGCTGACACCGCATTTACTTAAGTTGCGTATCAACACTTATGCCCCATACGTTGGTGCTGGCATTAAAATTGATCACATCGACCTTGATCAAGGACTGTGCGTGGTGAGTATGGGGTTAAACAGCCTGAACAAAAACATCGTGGGTACCCAGTTTGGGGGCAGCTTGTACGCTATGGTTGATCCATTTTATATGATAATGCTGATGCACCAACTGGGTAGCAGTTACGTGGTTTGGGATAAAAGCTCACATATCGAGTTTGTCGCCCCTGGCAACAGCAAAGTCACCGCTCGAATGAAGATTCCCAGCACCGAGATTACCACTATTCAAGAACTGGCAAAAAACGGTGAGGCGGTGTTTCGCACGTATACAGTTGATCTCGTCGATGAGCAGCAGAAAACTGTCGCTACCGTCACTAAGACGATATACATTCGATTACGCAAGTACAGTAAGTCCAAACATCAAAGTAGCCGCGTCGATAACTTTGATGTCTAATTTGATCACTAAGTTGACTGTTTAACGCCAACGCTCAAACTTAAAACCCCACATACAAAAACCCCAATCTAGCTTTCGCATAGACTGGGGTTTTGTCTTTTTTGGTATGGCCCGCTTATTTATAAATAAACCTATGAATAAGGGCTTGTATCTACTATTGCCTGAGCTTAGTCAATCATACGATCAACTAAGAACAGCCAGCGTGTGCTTAGATACCAGGGGCAGTTTCAACTGCATCCGGTACACCAGCGTCAGTTTTTTTCTGAGCCACTGGACGAGCACCAAGCTTTTCGCGGATACGGGCTGATTTACCAGAGCGCTCACGTAAGTAGTACAGTTTCGCACGGCGAACAGCACCGCGGCGTTTCACTTCAATGCTATCAATGATTGGTGAATGCAATTGGAATGCACGCTCAACACCAACGCCGCTTGAGATTTTACGTACGGTAAACGCTGAGTTTACACCGCGGTTACGCTTAGCGATTACAACGCCTTCAAAAGCCTGTAGACGCTCACGCTCACCTTCACGTACTTTTACTTGAACCACAACGGTATCGCCGGGTGCAAAGCTTGGGCGCTCAAGCAATTGAGCGTTTTCGATGACCTGAACCAATGGATGCTTGTTGCTCATGAGAGTTATCTCCTCACATTAGATAATAGAGGCTTAACGCATATCACCTGTTTGTAATAATTAATCGCATCTCTTTATAGTGAGACACAACGTAAATGGGTTATAACCAACGGCCATTATGCTATGACTCGTTTTATTATTGCTCAAAATTCTACTGCTTAACTGTTTATCAAAACTCGTTTTTATCTGCTTTTGCCAATGCTTCTAGCCACTTCGCTTGCGTAAGCGTTGGGGTAAACGCTTGCCATAAATCTGGACGACGCGCTTGCGTACGACTGACTTGCTGACTAAAGCGCCACTTAGCGATATTGGCATGATGACCTGAAAGTAAGACCTCAGGTACTGCTATACCAGCAAACTCATGCGGCTTAGTATAGTGTGGACAATCAAGCAATCCATCCACGAAGGAGTCTTGCTCAGCTGACTTGTCATCACCCATGATATCGGGCAAACGACGTATCACACTATCCATTAGCACCATTGCTGGCAGCTCGCCACCAGTCAACACATAATCACCAAGTGATACTTCCATGTCGACATACTGCGTGAGTAAGCGCTCATCAATACCTTCGTAACGACCGCATAATAAAATCATGCCATCATACTTAGCCATACTGACCACGCTACTCTCGCTGAGCGTCTGCCCTTGTGGTGACATATAAATCACCGGACAGTGCTCACTGCCGACACGGCAACCATGTTGACTCGCTCGCAGGCGCGCATCCTCAATGGCTTTTGATAATGGCTCAGCCATCATCACCATCCCAGGACCGCCACCATACGGGCGCTCATCAATACGGCGATAGTTATCAGTGGTATAATCACGTGGATTGATGCAGTCAATCGTAATTTGCTCTTGAGTCACCGCCCGTCCCGTGATTCCAAACTCACGAATCGTGGCAAACATCTCAGGAAAAATACTAATGACGGCAAAATACATCTGATGTCTACTTACCTTAAGGCTAAAACAATCGGTGTGAAAACTAATGCCATCTGACTAAAAAGCCAGAAACGATATCACCAGAAACGATATCAATAGTCACTTGGCCACGCCACCAGCACTGTTTTTTCAGTCATATCGACCTCTATCACAGTTTGCTTGTGCCATGGAATCAGGCGCTCTTCACTATCTAAACTGTCTGAATTTGCCGTTACCCGCATGATGTCATGGGCGCCAGTTTCAAACATTTCAGTAATATTACCTAGATACTCATCCTGCTCGTTTATCACGCGCAGACTGACCAAATCCGACCAATAATATTCGTCTTCTGCTGTCTCAGGCAAAACGTCTTGCTCAACCCAAACGGTCACCCCGTTCATGGTCTCAGCAACATTACGATCAGGAATTTGCTCAAATTGAGCGACAATTCCTACTCCTTGTTCACGCCAAGCTTTCACAGTCAAAGGTTTCATGCCAGTGGCGGTTTTCATCCACCAAGGCTGCATGTCAAATATGGCCGTACGATCATCAGTATCGCTAAACACCCAAAGCCAGCCTTTGATGCCATAAGGCTTCTTGAGCTGACCGATCTTCATAAGGGAACTAGCGTTTGGAGTAGATGACATAACGGCTAACCTAAAATGATTAAAACACCAACTGTAAAAGACAATTGAGTCAAAAGCGATAAACAGTTAATGGCGCACCCTGGTCAGACCAGTTACGCTATGTATTCTAAAGTCTTCTGAGTCATGCTTATAAACGTGTTACCAGCATCTCAGTGACAGCAAAAAACTTAAGCAGTTGCTTCAGTTTGAGCGGCAGACTTGTTGTAAGATTTTACCAATGAAGCAACGCGATCTGAAGGTTGTGCACCTTTTGCGATCCACGCATTGTACGCTTCCATATTTAGGCGTACTGCTTCTTCAGACTCTTTAGCGAGTGGGTTAAAAAAGCCGATGTTTTCAATATAGCGACCGTCACGCGCGCGGCGTTGATCAGCAACAACTACTTGATAAAATGGGCGTTTCTTGGCACCGCCCCGTGCTAAACGAATAACAACCATGTGAATTCTCTCTTTCGCAGGTATACCAAAAAGGGCATAATTATATCACAGTCTTGATTCATTGAAAACATAAACTGCGCTTATTTAATTATTTATTAACAATAGCTTAAATGCCCATCCATGTAAAACATTATTGATAATAGGGATAGATTTCAACCAGTCGTGTTGTTGGTTTATTGTGCTACTCTATAGCATCATAGTACTGTCAATCATTAAAATGATCGCTCTCATCCTTAGAAGAATGAAACTGTGCTTTAAAAGTAGGCAGATAAGTCGCTATCTCTACTTTGAGTTTAATAAAATATCTCCCAACATGTTGGATTTATATGACCACCCCAAACCCAAAACCCCGTCGTAAAGGTTGGCTGCCACGCTCTTACTCCAACACTTGGTTGACAACCTTGATGGTCGCTTTTATCGTTCTTATCAGTGTCAGTTTGTCGATTCTGTTTTTTTGGCGCAGCCTGTATTTGCCTGAGCTAAAAAACCATGCACGCTATTTGACAAGCGAGCTGCAGTTAATGAACAGCGTCAATGAAGACTGGCAAAATCAGCCTAAGGTGCGTCAATGGATTTACCAGCATTCCCATGTGGTGGTGGTGAACAATCCTAATGACTTTCCAGAGGTTTCTGATAAGGCCTTTGTTGGCGTCTTTACCGATGTGCTCCAACGCGAAATCGGCGCGCAGTTGGGTCGACCTGTTGAGGTGTATTTTAAATTTAAACCAACGCCGCAACTTTGGGTACAAGACAGCCGCGATAACAGTTTTTGGATTCGCGAACCGGTGGTTTATTACTCTCAATACAGTCCAGGGTTGCTGGTACTGTTCCTTATTGGTCTGCCGATTTTGTCACTGTTAACCATTATTTTACTCGCACGGCAACTAAATCGTCCGCTACGATATTTACAGCGCGCAGCAACCAACTATATTCGCCTTGGACACGCCACCACATTACCCACGCAAAAAGGTCCTACAGAGATACGTCAAGTAAACATGGCATTCAACCGTTTATTTACCACTTTAAATCAGGCGCAAAAAGAACGAACGATCATGCTGGCTGGTATCTCACATGATTTGCGTACCCCATTGACGCGCATGCGCTTGACCGCCGAGATGCTGCCAGATGACTTTTTTCGAGAAGGTTTGATTTACGATATCGAAGACATGGATGCTATTTTGGAGCAATTTATCTCATTTATGAAAGATGGCTCCGATGAACCGGTCAGCCTTACCAATTTGGATACCATTTTTAATGAAATTATGGTGCAGTTTTCGCCGATGGAATTTGTTTACCAATCCGAGTGTCACAAAGTGGTCCCCGTCCGTCCCATGTCTATCAAACGTCTCATTATCAATTTGGTAAACAATGCGAAGCGCTACGGTAAACCACCAATTTATCTGTCAGCGACGGTCGTGCCAACCTTCACAGAAACCGCGCCAGAAGCAGACAGCGATGTGGTCAGCGAGAGTGCTGTCAATAAAGAAGCACAAGAACAGTTAGTGATATGTGTGCGTGACTGCGGTGATGGGGTGGCAGAAGATCAACTAGAGAGGATTATGCAGCCCTTTGAGCGTGGAGAGACAGCGCGTACCACCCAAGGTAGCGGGCTAGGTCTTGCCATTGTAGGGCGTATCGCGCGTCTGCACCACGGGACCGTGGAAGCCATCAACCATCCTGATGGTGGCTTACAAGTGTGCGTGCGTATTCCCCTACTCTCCAAGGTTGCTGGGGATAAGACGGTGGCCGCTGATACAGAGAAAACCCCTGTCTCTCATGACCTGACATCGGGTAAAGATGCCTAAAAATGCAGGAGTGGACATCTAAAGAAGTCTTTACATATTTTTTTTACGGTGGTTTGAAGCCGTACGGCCTAGTCTTTCGTTCCAATGACAGGCGGAATATATTTGGCACTATTGGTAAACGCTAAGGGCTGCGTTATGTCGTCTTTTGCCGCTTTTAACGTTTGTGTAGTCGATGGCTGCTGCAAGAATAGGTAATAACCCAACGTTAGCGCATTCAGAACTATCAAACCACCAAATAAATACGGCACGCTTCGCTCTCCTATACTTGCAAGCTACTTTTCAAAACCACGACCAACAGTCAGTTTACCGATAATCAGCTTACCTATAAGGTAGTCAGATTTTTCCCTAACACGTTAATCCCTAACCCACTGATTACCTTGTCCCTATTTTAACTAAAGAAGATCAATGAGCCAATACGACGATACTGTTTCACTTTATTATTTCACTTCAAAATCACGCTCGCTTTTTTCTTGCGTCAATTCATCAGCCGCCAGAATTTGTGTCAGTGGTTTGATGGGCCAAGTCATGACAAATCGGGCACCACCAAGCTCTTGGCTTTCGTTTACCTTCATACTGCCATTAAACCAAAAGGCAATGCGCGACACAATAGACAAGCCCAGACCATAGCCACCTGATGCGCGTGTACGACTGTCGTCTAACCGTGAAAACGGAATAAACACCTTTTCGCGATCTGCTTCAGGAATACCATGACCATCATCTTCTACACTCACAAAGGCATTGCCTTTTTTGACGCCAGCACTAATGATAATCGTCGTTTCTGCATAACGTAACGCATTACCTGCGAGGTTCTGAATCACACGGTGTAAATAACGTCGATCTGCGACTGCCGTGACTTTAGCACTGGGTAATTTAGTCACAATTTTGATAGGTTTGCCTAGAGCATTGGTTTCACGTTCAATCTGCTCAAGTAGCTCTCTTAGATTCACTGGTTCTAAATCCAGTTTTGGTGACCCCTCTTCAAGTTTGGCATAGGTCAAAATCTCATCAATCAAACCGTTAAGCGACTCAATGTCTTCATCGATATAGTCACGCTGCATAAAGCGTGAGTCCTCATCGTCCGTGTCAGCCAGCATATCTACGGCAAAGCGAATACGCGCTACAGGGGTACGCAACTCATGGGACACGGCACGCGTCAACTCTCGCTGTGATTCAATCAAACGCTTGATATGCGAGGTCATGGCGTTAAAGGTCGCTGACAGACGAGCAATCTCATCCTGTCCCAGTACCTGAACTTGAATATCAAGGTTGCCTTTACTGACCTCATTAACCCCGACTTGTATCAATTGTAGTTTGCGTTCGAGAGGGAAAATAAGCGCATACACACCCAAGCTGATTAAAAACATGCTGATAAGAATCATACTAATAATCAAATTAAGGGGATACCAATTAAACAGTGGCACAGGACCGATCAAAATTGCCATGTCGTTAATCTCAGACGGCACTATTACCTTGATAGCTGAATTACTTTTGCTGCTATTGGTGTCCTGTAACGAGATGACGACTTCATCACGGCGTAAGCGCGCCAGCTGATCGGTATCCAAATCAAGCGCGTTGACGGCTTTAAATTCTAATGGAAAGGAGAACTTTTTTTCGAGCTGAGCCAAGCGTGCCCGTTTGTCAGACAACGTCATGTAATAAGACAAATCATCCAACAAGAACACAGCGATTGCCCGTACTTGCTGCTCAGTTACTTGTGATATCCTTGCGGTTAAAACGCTTTGGTCATCTGGCAGACGATAATAGACATCAGCATACATAGGTTGAGTGACATAACGAACGACCGTTTTGTCATTTTCAAAACGTCGCAGTTCACTGGCGTTAAAATCTATCTCACTAATAGGTACAACACGAAATTGTGAGCCAAATAAGCTACTGGCATCGGACAGCCAATACTCACGCTGCTCTTCATTGTCTTGATGTGAAATACCTTCACTGACCAGATGAAAAGCGCCCATGGCCATGTTTTCACGGTAGGACTGCACGCGTTCTTTATTGATTGTATCCATCAACAGCTGAGCAAATAACGCCACACATAAACAGACTATAAGTAGTCCAGCATAAATACGAACGAAGATACTGTGTTTTAAAGAAGAAACTAATGACATACGTGCCGTGACCAACTTAATAAATAAAAACTGCTGATATCATTTAGCCACTAAAGGCTGCATTATAAATGATATCGCGCACTGTTGAATAAAGAGCCATTCTGACTGCTGTACTTTAACGGATGTATGATCATCGCCTAAAACGGCATTGATACATCTGTTTTTGTACAGCACCCACAATAATTGCTTAATTAAAACACATAATGCTGTATTTAAGTTTAAAAATTAAAATTTAGCCACAAAAAAACCAGCAGGTAAGCTGGTTTTTTATTTTACGGTCATAATCAACAAGATACTGTCTGAGAAAAACAGACTTAATTGCCTTCCTTCACAAACAAATAACCCTTACTACGAACGGTTTTAATGCGCTTTGGGTTTTCTGGATCATCACCAATTTTTGGACGAATGCGTGAGATACGTACATCAATTGAGCGATCCTGCCCATCATACTCGATACCACGTAGGCGCTCAAAAATATCTTCGCGTGACAAAATTCGGCCAGCATTAGAAGCGAGCAACCACAGTAGGTCATACTCTGCACTCGTGAAATCAACCAACTCATCACCTAGGTTGACTGAACGACCACCATTATCGATGACCAATTCACCAAACTCTAAGCGCTGTGGGACATCTTCTGACGGCGCATTTTCTGAGCGACGGAGTAAAGCACGAATACGAGCAAGCAATACGCGTGGCTGAGCTGGCTTTGCAACATAGTCATCAGCACCCATCTCAAGACCTAGTACTTGATCCATGTCTTCAGTACGAGCCGTCAACATCAAAATAGGGTTTTGATAATGGGGGCGAACTTCACGGCACACCGTCAGACCATCGCTACCAGGAAGCATGACATCAAGCACGACCATATCTGGCTGTTCATTCACGATACGGCGAATCGCACGGTTGCCATCAGTTTCAATGGCTACTTCTAAGCCGTTTTTGACCAAGTAATCTTGAGTCAACATGGCCAGACGCTCATCATCCTCAACAATCAAAATTCGGGGGGTGTTGTCTTCTTCAGTCGTTGTCATTGTTATATCCTCTAATACATCTAATTTAAAAGCAGTAAAAGTAAGAGCGGTAAAATTAATAGCACCATACAGTGGCACAATTGATGTTCGTATAGCTGTTACAAACTTGGTAGCACAGTATACTATTAAACCTACGGCTTCCTGTACTATAGCTTATAGTCGTTAACAAAACCTATAAACTACACCGATTAAAACTTTAGTTTACGTCCAAAAATCATCCATTCTAAGGACGTACCCTTGAGTAAGGCGGTTTTTATTCACGCTTTAGTATTTAGCCCATGCAGGCAGCCACGCGTAGCGAGTCACACAACCACAGTGTTGTTAACTCTCACTTAGTACTTACTATCTATCGTCTCTAATATAACTATATATTGTCGTTGTCGCCAGTATCATTTTTAGAAATTTCTTAATAATAGTTGGCTCCTATGCCATCACACAGATATTTTGGGAACATTTATCTTCTTTAGGTAAACGGCAGCAAAATGCTTGATTGAATAAGTCGTAAAATCCATGGGATTAATCATAGGCACAAAAAAAACAGCCCATCATGGACTGTTTTTTTATGATTGGTTATCAGACTAGATTAAACCATTAGCCTTTTAAACCATAAGATTAAGCGCGGTTTTTGTACTTACGAATCGTCTGTAACTGTCCTACTGATTCTGCAAGCGATGCCAGAGCCGCATTGGTTTGTAACGTATCAGATTGGTTAACCAGCATTTGCTCTGCTTTTTTGCGTGCTTCAACGATTTTGCTTTCGTCAAGGTTATGGGCACGCACGGCTGTATCAGCCAATACTGTTACCATCTTCGGTTGTACTTCTAACACACCACCTGATACATAAATCACTTCTTCTTCACCATTTGGTGTCTGCACTCGCATTGCACCCGGCTTTAACAAAGTAATAAGCGGTGTATGACCTGGCAATACACCAATCTCGCCTTCGGTACCAGTAGCTATTAACATGCTAATTTCGCCTGAATACAACTCTTCACGAGCACTTACGACGCGACATTGTAACGTTGCCATACTTAACTCCTTACGATCAAAACACAATCAAAACTGCGATGCGTTACTTAGTGGCAAATAGATTTATTATGACCTATTTGCCTTTTAGCAAATGCTAACACAACTTAGGCTGCAGTAGATTTCATTTTCTCTGCTTTGGCGACTACTTCATCGATGCTACCAGCCATGTAGAAAGCTTGCTCTGGTAGGTCATCGTATTCACCCGCAATGATTGCTTTAAAGCTAGCAATGGTATCGCGTAGTGGTACGTATTTACCAGGTGCACCAGTAAAGACTTCAGCGACGTGGAATGGCTGAGACAAGAAGCGCTGAATCTTACGCGCACGATAAACGACTAGTTTATCTTCTTCTGATAACTCATCCATACCTAGGATGGCGATGATGTCTTTAAGCTCTTTATAACGCTGTAGAACTTCCTGTACCCCACGAGCCACATTATAGTGCTCTTCGCCAATCACTTGTGGATCTAGCTGACGAGAGGTCGAGTCTAGAGGATCAACCGCAGGATAAATACCTTGTGAGGCGATATCACGGTTTAGTACCACTGTCGCATCCAAGTGAGCAAACGTAGTCGCTGGTGATGGATCAGTCAAATCATCGGCAGGTACATATACCGCTTGTACTGACGTGATAGAACCTGACTGAGTTGACGTAATACGCTCTTGTAGCATACCCATCTCTTCAGCTAGTGTTGGCTGATAACCAACCGCTGATGGCATACGGCCAAGCAATGCTGATACTTCTGTACCTGCTAGCGTATAACGATAGATGTTATCAACGAACAACAATACGTCACGACCTTTGCCAGTAGCAGGATCTTTGGTATCACGGAAGTATTCAGCCATGGTCAAACCAGACAGGGCAACACGTAGACGGTTACCTGGTGGCTCATTCATCTGGCCATATACCATTGCTACTTTAGATTTACTAAAGTCTTCGGTGTTTACAACGCCAGCTTCTTGCATTTCGTGATAGAAATCATTACCTTCACGCGTACGCTCACCAACACCAGCAAACACTGACAAACCTTCATGCTTTAGCGCGATGTTGTTGATCAATTCCATCATGTTGACGGTCTTACCAACACCCGCACCACCGAACAGACCAACTTTACCACCTTTAGCAAACGGGCAAAGTAGATCAATAACTTTAATACCCGTCTCTAGTAGTTCAGTACTGTTTGACTGATCTGCGTAGGTTGGCGCTTCACGGTGGATAGACCACTTTTCGTCAGCGACAACAGGACCTTCTTCATCGATAGGACGACCAAGAACATCCATAATACGACCAAGGGTACCCGTACCGACAGGTACAGAAATAGCTGCACCAGTATTGGTAACCGTTAAGTTACGCTTTAGGCCTTCGGTTGAACCCATCGCAATAGTACGCACGATACCATCACCTAGCTGTTGCTGTACTTCTAGGGTGGTTTCGGTGCCATCTACTTGCAAGGCATCAAAAATCTGAGGAACTTCGTTACGGTTAAACTCAACGTCAAGAACCGCGCCAATAATCTGTACAATACGACCGCTACTCATTGCGTTCTCCTTGAACTTCTATATATAGGTGTAGTCAATTATGAAACAGCAGCAGCACCGCCAACGATTTCCGAGATTTCTCGGGTAATCGCCGCTTGACGCAGCTTGTTATAAACCAACTGTAAATCGTTAATAAGGTCACCAGCATTATCTGTTGCCGCTTTCATCGCAACCATACGTGAAGACTGCTCAGAGGCAATGTTTTCCATTACCGCTTGATAAACAATCGACTCAATATAGCGACCAAGCAATTCATCAATCAATGTCTTGATGTCAGGCTCGTAGATGTAATCCCAGCTAAGTTCTGTCTGTAAGCCGCTGTCTTCATCATCAAATGAGTCCTCTGGCAGAGGCACTAACTGATTGACTATTGGCTTTTGGGTCATGGCATTAACAAACTGATTATACACCACATAGATACGGTCTAAATTACCGTTACTATAATCCTCAAGCATGGCTTGGACGGGTGCGTTTAATTGCTCAAACGTTGGTTTGTCGCCATAATCCGTCACCGCTGAGGTGACTTTGCCACCAAAGTTTTTAAAGAAACTCACACCTTTAGCGCCAATGACTGCAAATTCAGCTTGGACAGACTGATCTTGATAATCTTGGATACTCTTAGATAAAGCTTTGAATAGGTTAATATTCAAACCACCCGCCAGACCGCGGTCAGAGGTAATGACAATGTAGCCAACCTTATTGACTGGACGCGATACCATATACGGATGTTTGTAGTCTGATGAAGCATGCACCAAATGTGAAATAACCCGGCGCATACTATCAGCATACGGGCGACCCACTTCCATACGCTCTTGGGCACGGCGCATTTTACTTGCCGCTACCATTTGCATAGCACGAGTAATTTTTTGGGTGCTTTTAATACTGGTGACTTTGGCACGTATCTCTTTTAAGCTTGCCATAATGATTCCAATATAAGAGGGTTAAAAAGCATTGGCGCATGCGACAATCATTTGATACACAACATCACTCTTACAGAGTAACATTTTATATCTTGTGCATTACGCGATCTAATACCGGTAATGGTTAGAACAGTGGCGCAAGTATCTAAACAGACAACGCGCCACTTTGTACACGACAGTAATAACCAACTCGGCTTAACCCGTTAAATTAATAACTGTGATTTTGTTTAAAGGTCTCTAAAGCTGACTTTAAACGACCTGCGATATCATCGTTGTAGTTCGCAGTGTCATCAATCTCACGCATCAATTCACTTTGCTCATCATGCATATAACGTAAGTAAGCTTCTTCGAAAGAACCGATTTTTTCAACAGGCACGTCCGCTAAAAACCCTTCATTCGACGCATAGATAACCGCGGCTTGTTCAGAGATTGACATCGGCTGATACTGTTTTTGCTTCATGAGTTCAGTAACACGCTCACCATGATCAAGCTGTTCACGAGTGGCATCATCAAGATCTGAGGCGAACTGAGCAAACGCAGCCAACTCACGATACTGAGCTAAAGCCGTACGGATACCACCAGATAGCTTTTTGATGATCTTAGTCTGAGCTGCACCGCCCACACGAGATACCGAGATACCAGCGTTTACTGCTGGACGGATACCTGAGTTAAATAGGCTTGATTCTAAGAAAATCTGACCATCGGTAATTGAGATCACGTTGGTTGGTACGAATGCAGATACGTCACCCGCTTGCGTTTCAATGATAGGTAGAGCGGTCAAAGAACCTGTTTTACCCTTCACTTCGCCATTGGTGAATTTTTCTACGTAGTCAGCGTTCACACGTGATGCACGCTCAAGTAAGCGTGAGTGTAAATAGAATACGTCACCAGGATAAGCTTCACGACCTGGTGGACGACGTAATAGTAGTGAAATTTGGCGATACGCAACTGCTTGTTTTGATAAATCATCAAATACAATCAGTGCATCTTCACCGCGATCACGGAAGTATTCGCCCATCGTACAACCTGAATACGGTGCGATGTACTGTAGTGCTGCTGGCTCTGATGCTGAAGCAACCACAACAGTGGTGTATTCTAACGCACCAGTTTGTTCAAGCTTACGTACCACGTTAGCGATCGTAGAGCGTTTTTGACCAATTGCGACGTACACACACTTAATACCAGATGTCTTCTGCGCGATGATCGCATCGATAGCCATCGCGGTCTTACCCGTTTGACGGTCACCAATGATAAGCTCACGCTGGCCACGACCGATTGGGATCATGGTATCAACGGCTTTATAACCAGTCATTACTGGCTGATCTACTGACTGACGGTCGATTACGCCTGGGGCAATTTTTTCGACTTTATCAGTCATTTTGGCATCGATAGGACCTTTGCCATCAATAGGATTACCCAAAGCGTCAACAACACGGCCTAGCAGCTCAGGACCTACTGGTACTTCAAGAATACGACCAGTACAATAGGCTTTTTGACCTTCTTGCAGCTTTAGGTAATCACCAAGTACTACCGCGCCGACAGAATCACGCTCTAAGTTGAGCGCCATTCCGTAGATTTCGCCTTCAAACTCAATCATTTCGCCGTACATGGCATCTTCAAGACCATGAATCTGCACGATACCGTCAGATACTTTGACAATCGTGCCTTCATTCTTTGCAGTTGCACCCGCATCAAGGTCTTGAATACGCTGCTTAATCAGGTTACTGATTTCCGCTGGATTCAATTGTTGCATTGCCTTGTTTCCTTTAATTTATGATAACCCGCCCACTGACTTAAATGCTCTTACTATCACGCAGACATTACACGGCTGCGTTGATGAATGGCATTAGGCAGTTAGCTGTGTTTTTAACTGTTGTAACTTGCCGCGCATCGAATCATCAATGACTTTGTCACCGACTTTGATCGTAGCGCCTGCCAATAGACTTGGATCGACCGATTCGTGAATCACCACACTCGCATTTAGCGATGCGGCAAGACGCGTTTGCAGCGTTTCACGCTGGGCGTCGGTCAATGGATAAGCAGAGGTCACATATGCGTCAAGCTGCTTTAAGCTTACTGCCTTGTGACGGCGATAATGCTCATAAACTTCAGGAAGCAGCGCCAGACGCTCTTGTTCTGATAACTGTTTAACGAAGTTACTAAGTGCTACTGATACTTTTGGATAGCTGGCGTCACTGTCAGGGCGGACCCCTCGAGCCTCATCTAATAACTGCTTAAAAGCAGAGTCATTAGCGCTAGCTACTTGCGCATCATAAAGATCGACCAAAGCAGCTGACTTATGCTCAGCAGAAACAGCTGGATTGTCTAGCCAAGTACTGAACGACTTGTCATTGACAACGGTACTGGCAATAAATAAGAAGTTTTCCCACTCATTTACTACCCCATTTTCGTTGGCATAGTCAAACGCGGCTTTAGCGTACGGTCGTGCTAAGGTTGATAAGTCAGCCATTATATCCTCACAATTACAGCTTCGCCGCCAGTTGATCTAACATACTGGCATGTTTTTGCACATCGACTTTGTCTTGCAAAATCTTCTCTGCACCAAGGACAGCCAGTTCAGCAACTTGAGCACGTAATGACTCACGAGCTTGATTGATTTCTTGGTCGATAGAAGCTTGAGCTTGTTGACGAATGCGCTCGCTTTCCGCTTGGGCTTGCAATTTTGCATCTTCGACAAGCTGGTTGGCACTCTTGTTCGCTTGCTCGATTAGGGCAGCAGCTTTGGTCTTTGCAAGATCAAGCTCCTGCTGGACATCTTGCTCCGCGGTTGCCAGATCTGCTTTTGCTTTTTCTGCGGCATTCAAGCCTTCAGCAATTTTACGCTGACGCTCATTGATGGCACCGATAAGTGGTGGCCACACGAATTTCATGCAAAAAATCACAAATATTGCAAAAGCAATGGCTTGACCGACGAGGGTAAAATTGATATTCACGTGATCACCTCTTTGTTAATGAAAAATCAGTTTCATTGATCATGTTTGGCAGTCGAATTCTGACTATATTTGATAGAAATATCTCCGAATACCAAACATTTACAACTGAGCTTTCGGATTAACCTGCTAGAGGGTTAGCGAACAACAATAGCATAGCAATACCAACACCGATCATCGGAATAGCATCAAGAAGACCTGCTACGATGAACATACGAGTTTGCAATTGTGAGCCAAGTTCTGGCTGACGTGCAACACCTTCTAAGAACTTGCCACCTAGAATAGCAAAACCAATACCTGTGCCAAGTGCGCCAAGACCGATAAGTAGTGCTACTGCGATAACTGTGTAACCACCTAATACTGGATCCATTGATGTATCCTCATTTACCTATTGAATGTCTAATTAATGTTCAGTTGATGATGCAAGCGACATATAAACTATCGTCAGCATCATGAATACGAACGCTTGAAGTGTAATAACTAAGATGTGGAAGATAGCCCACGGTACCGATAACGCCCATTGAATCCAAAACGGCATTAGAGCAATCAGTATGAAAATCAATTCCCCAGCATACATGTTACCGAACAGACGCAAACCAAGTGATACAGGTTTGGCTATCAAAGTAACTGCTTCTAGGATGAAGTTGATGGGGATCAAAATCGCTTGTACGATTGGGTTTTTGGCGCTAAATGGATGCAATGTCAACTCACCGATAAAGCCGCCCAACCCTTTTTCTTTAATGCTATAAAAGATAATCAGTGCAAAGACAGAGAACGACATGCCAAGCGTGATGTTAGGATCAGTCGTTGGAACAATCTTAAAGAAAACATGATGTGGATCATGGCCCATAGCGGCGCCAACTTGCCCAGCGATACCTGGAATGAAATCGACAGGTATCAAATCCATCAAGTTCATCAAGAAGATCCAAACAAAAATGGTCAACGCCAAAGGCGCAATCAATTTTGATGTACCACTGTATGAATCACGAACGTTGTTATCAACAAACTCAACGATCATCTCAACCGCAGCCTGAGTTTTGCTTGGCACGCCTGAGGTGACTTTTTTGGCAACCATCCAAAAGATGGCACAAAATAAGATACCCAGTCCGATTGACCATAGCATAGAATCAAGATGGATAGCTTTAAAGCCCATTAGCCCTGCTTCTTCAGCAGTATAGGCAACTTTCCAACCTTCGCCAGGTAGATAGCCATACGTCCAATTCGTTAAGTGGTGAGAGATATATTCTGATGATGTTTGCTCGGATGCCATAATGTAAGCTTCTTATTAATCAACGATTTAATCAACTACCAAAAATATGGTTGTCATCTGATGAGGTTTAGCCGTGTCTATTTATCTTGCTAACAAGCAGTCAAATAAACCATACTAAAGCACTCATGTAACCAACAACATCCAACCCATAGTTCTATTACTAATGCTACATCTAACAGCTTAAGATAAATTTTAGCTATCAAAAAAGGGCTTATGATAACTCAGTAATAGCCCTTGCATATGTACGCAAAATTATTATATGTGTGTTGCCTACTGGTCGTGTTTTTACGACCGGCGCTTGCTGTAGCGCTTATAAGCAAAATATTTAGCTGCCTATATTAATGCAGCGTTGTATTCGTGTAAAGTCAATTATGTTTCTTTTATCCACTGTATGAATAAGTTAGCCAATCGTAACAATGAATAACGCGGCTTTGCGTCTACAATTAAATTATGAGAACTTAATCATAATAAACAGTGTGGATAGCCAAACCCGCCCTACCCTAGCAGCGTATGCTTGCGTGCCACACTTATTTAAGACACTCATACTGCGGTCTTTGCCATTACTGGCACTGTCCCAAGACAGTTTTTTACGCTTTGACTTTATCGAACTAGTCATAGAGAAGCTGGACGGCAGGGTGGCTTGCCAGTACTATTAATAAACGATCTATATAGCGATAATTTATTAGCGCTAGCGTATATGCCACAACATCCAACTGTGACTAATTTGCATTACCATAAAACCGATAAACAGCGCAAGCGCAGATAGGGGTTGTACGGTAATAAAAATTAGTGCAAAACCAAACACAGTCAACAGCCATTTGGCCATCTGACCCCGATAAAGCTGGCTAACAATATGTTGGCGCGCGCGATATCCGGTATACCAAAAGATAAAAAAAGCAAATACTGCTTGGGTAGTAAAACTGAGTAGCGCACCGATCGCGGCACTCTTTGCTACAACAAGCTCACTACGTAGCCAAACCGTATCTATGATCCAAACAAGGATAATAAGGATGAACAGTATCCACGCTTGGCGCTTAATATAGACACCAATTTTATCTTTTTGCGTGCGTTTGGCAGGCTTGGTCATCGGTATTCCTACAGCCTTACAACTTTGGGATAATCTAGCATGCTTATGACACTTTTATCCGTGAATGGCTCATTTCTATAGGTATTACCTGTTAACCAAAATAAAACGCTCTTTATTATAGGGAGCATGAGACGGTTAAGCAAGCAAAATATGCCTTTTATCAGTCATCTAGCTAAACTATGTATGATGAGCCTGCCTATTGGGCAATCACACAAGGTCTAAAGTCTAACGGTGTCACGGTGGCCTAGAGCCTTTGAGCCAATGACTTTTAAACAGCTTATCTACAATATACATTGAGAGATTTGCTGCGCCATCGTCTGCCAACCACTAACAAAATCTTTGCTAGCGCTCATGTCCTCAGCCTGTATGGTGGTTTTTACAGGTTGGAGTTTAGCCAGTAGCCCTTTTGCAGGTTGGCTTTGGCTGACCAAACACATCTGTTTGGTGGGACGATGTTCATTCAGCCAGCGTAACTGGCTGGCTTTGGGAGACAAGTGGTGGTCTGTACTTACACTACCTGCCAGCTGTATTTGTGCTGCATTTTCAATATATTGGTACGCATCATGATAGGCCCAGTAAGGGCGTTTTTTCTGGGTGGTCTTCTGTACCTTTGCTACCGCTTGGTCCATACGCTGAGCAAACTTTTTGGCATTGGCCTGATAAGTCGCTTTGTATTCTGGATTGGCGTGACTATGAATGACCGCCAATGCCCGAGTGATGGCTTTGGCGTTTTCAGGATCCAGCCAAATGTGCGGATCGAGGGTACCTTTAATTGGCGCGCCTGTCACATCCCGCAGCGGGTGGCGATTAAAAGCATTAAAGTCAAATAAAGCAATGGCGTTGGGCGCATTCTCCAAGCTGCCAGTCAAGCTGCTTTCTAGTGACGGACCAAACCAGACCACAAATTTGCTGTCTTTAATGGCTTTCATGTCACTGGGACTGATACTACCATGATGGCCCACGTTGCCAGCTTGTAAAATTTGATTGGCAGAAGGCGTGCCCTCAGTCACCGCCTGACTGAGTAAAAACATCGGATGGTTGCTCACACTGACCGTTGCGGCCTGTACCTGTAGAGAGCCAAAAGCGCTAAGCGTTAGCACTAAACCTGTCATCAAGCATTTTGAACGCTTAAGACAGGTTCGCACATGATCAAAAAACGTCGGTTGACTGGGTTTTTCAGGGTATGAATGCGGCGAGACAGCTGGCCTATTGAGAGTATGATAAGCAGTCATGTGATGATATTCCTATTAAACAGGTATGACAATACAAGTCAGTGTGACGCACGGGCGCAAAGACGATTGAGCATGGATTGAGAAAACAACAGTGAGATTATTTTTATTGTTAATATGTTATACTATAACATTAATAGCGCACTGTGTTATTTTATCGCTTATTTTTTTGCCCTTCGCTTATACTGTCTGGCGTTATTATGTCAATACTAGGAGCTTGCGCCATGTCTGTCACTTCATCTACCTGTGAGCATCTGCATAATGTTCAGCACTTTTCAACGCAAGAGGTGACGGATCGAGTCGCAGCGGCAAAGGAGCAGTGTCGGGCGCGCGGCGTCCGTTTTACCCCACTACGCCAACAAATATATGCGCTTGTACTGCAAGCGACTAAGCCTGTGGGCGCGTATGATTTGATCACTCAGTTGCAACAAGCCCGCTTGTCCGCTAAAGATGAGGACATAAAAGCGTCAAAAAATGATGCAAAAAACGTCGCACCGCCAACGGTGTATCGCAGTTTGGAGTTTTTGCTGGCAGAAGGTTTGATTCATCAGCTGACATCTATCAACGCGTACGTGCCCTGCTGTCATCCACGAGCACAGCATACGGCAGCTTTTTTAATCTGTGAGCAGTGTCAGCAAGTACAAGAATGTAGCAGTGTGCCCGTGCAAGAGATGATGAGCTTTGCAGAGCAAGATGTTGGTTTTGTGGTGGCGCGTAGTGTCATTGAACTGAGCGGTTTGTGTCAGGCATGTCAGTCAGACCAAACGGTATGACGATTGATGCTCTCTATTTCTTATTATTCCTTTAAGTCGCTGTGACCTTATGAATGCTTCTAAATCACCCTCAAACCAACCATCAGCCGCCAGTACCGATATTAAGAGGCCACTGTTAAGTTTACATAATGTAAGCTATCACATTGGACAGCAGCGCTTACTCTCACATATTGATATCGATATTGCTGTGAATGAGACTGTCAGTCTTATTGGGCCCAATGGCGCTGGTAAATCGACATTGGTCAAACTCATTTTAGGTCTGGTTGAACCAACTAAAGGTAGTATCAAAGCGCATGAGCCGTTACAACTTGGCTATGTACCGCAGCGCTTTGCCATACCACCGATACTGCCGTTACGCGTAAGCGATTTATTGGGCCAGGCAAATAAGAAACGTTTAACAGCCAAACAGCGGCAGTTTATCTTTGATAATCTGTCCTTGACCCACTTGTTGTCGCGGCAAATGCTACATCTATCCGGTGGTGAGACCCAGCGGGTATTGCTGGCACGTGCGTTATTAGATAAGCCCAATTTATTAATTTTAGATGAGCCAATGCAAGGTCTTGATCCTGATACTGAAGTTTGGTTGTATCAATTCATTGATGAGCTGCCAGACTTTTTGCGCTGTGCCATGCTGGTGGTGTCGCATGACTTACATTGGGTAATGCGCGGCAGTCGCCGCGTGATCTGCCTTAATAAGCATATTTGTTGTGAAGGGCGGCCAAGTGAGCTTGCGATTAGCACGGAGTTCCAGAAGCTATTTGGTCACCATTATGAGCAGCCATATGTGCATCAGCCTCATGCGTGCGAGCATCATGCCCCAAGCGAGCTTTAAGGGTAATAATGTACCTCAAACCTCTAACGCTAAATGTATTAAATACAAATATCGCTTTTAGCCTTTATCAGCAACTTTACGGATATTTATTATGACTGCTTGGTTAGCCATCATTGCCCCCGCTTGGATCGCTGGCAGCATTTTAGCGCTATTGTCTGCTCCCTTAGGATGTTTGGTTCTGTGGCGGCGCATGGCATTTTTTGCCGATGCATTAGCACACGGCACCTTACTGGGTGTTGCATTGGCTGTACTGTGGCAATTGCCGATGGGTATTGGTATTGCGTTAGTCAGCGCGGTGGTCGTGTTGGGACTGGTGTTCATTGATGATGAGCGCCTGCCAGCTGATGCAGTATTGGCAGTCGTTGCCGTGTCATTGTTGTGTTTAGGGTTATTAACCTTAACTCAGCTGACCGACCAGCAAGCCAATGTTTTGGGGTTTTTATTTGGTAACTTACTGGAGCTTGACTGGGCCGACTTGCCCTTAATCGCTGGTAGCGTACTGGTTGGCTTGTGTCTACTCATTTATATATGGCCTGCGCAAATCAAACTTGCCACTCATGAAGCATTGGCACGCATACAGGGTGTTAACCCCACACGCCAGCGCCTGTTTTTTATGGGACTGTTGGCAGGATTTTGTGCGATTGCCCTGCAAGCTGTTGGGAGTTTATTAATCAGTGGTTTATTGGTGTTGCCAGCGCTAACAGCACGTTTATGGTCAAAATCGCCAAAACAAATGGTCATTGTGTCGTTACTTATCGCCCAACTTGGCGTGACCTTGGGGGTGTGGGGCAGCATCTGGCTGGATATCCAGACTGGGCTGTCTATCGTATTGATTTTAGCAATTTTATTTTTTATGGCGCTGATTTTTTCAAAAATTATCGCAGCAAAATTTTGGTCAACTCGCCATTAATCGTGTCATGGCCCATGCTGCTCAACTGTTTTCCTTAACTGTCTTATCCAACTTTATTTCATTAATATTACTAAAGCTTTCATTTGCTTAATGAGGTAAACTTGCCTTAATACGGTTGGTGCTGATTAGCTATTATCATCATGGTGTGAGTTAATCTTCACACTCATAGCAGTAGTGAGCGATGAAAAAACTGCTAATAGCCCGTTTATGCCTATTCATTCTAGCAACATCAATTGTTTTGTTTCGATGAGGGACTGACCCAATGCTAAGCTATCCTGTCAATAAAATCAGCACGCCAGATGATCAAATAAATGTTTTACAGCTCAGTGATTTACATTTATCCACGCCTGTCGCTGCCAGTACTGATAGTCACAGCCATTGTGACGAGGCGGCCAGTTGTCAGCGTAGCTTTGAGAAAGTACTACAGCAAGCACTGAGTGAAGATATGCGCTGCGATTTGATCATCGTGACTGGTGATTTAGTCAATCAGGTAGAGTCCACTATTTATGATTATATCTTTCAAGTCTTGCAGGCGACCCACATTCCTTTTGCTTGTATTGCTGGCAATCACGACGTGACTGATGAGAACGGGAAAGATCTGCCTTTCTTTCAACGTGAGCTGGTTGCCCGACCTGCGGATTCACGTCTGCTTAGCCGGCATGTCATTGAGGCGGAGCACTGGCAGCTGCTATTACTGGACTCCTCCGTCACTGGTGAAGTGGCGGGCGAAGTCACCTCCGCTGATATTGACTGGTTATGTAATAGGCTTAGTACCTGTCATAAACCTGCGCTAATTGCTTTACACCATCACCTCATTCCCGTAGATTCGAATTGGATTGACACCCATATGGCAAAAAACACCGAAAGTTTTTGGCAGCATATGGCCCCGTTTGAGCATCTACAAGTGATTATCAGTGGACATACTCACCAAGAGCAGGTCCGCCAGCGTCAAGGTGTCACCGTTTATAGCACACCGTCTACCTGCTATCAGTTCATGCCCTATGAGGATGATTTTGCCCATGATAAAGGCGGACGACCTGGTTACCGCTGGTTGCAATTAGCCAACAATGGAAAGGTTGCAAGCTGGGTTGAAAGACTGGATACTTGATGGCCAGATTTAATGGCATCAATAATAGTGCCAGCCCTTATAGCTTATGCTTTTAAGGGCTATTACTTAACCGGATATACAAGGGCTGTTAATAGAAAATCTGACTTCAACGTAAAAAATAACTTCATTATTATTAGAAACAATGATACAACTTGTAAAATGCAACGAGGACTGTCTAATATTTGATATAGGCCGAATGATAATAGCTAGGATGGCTACGTCGACCCCAAGCTAAATCTTCATAGTCAGTGATTGGTCGTAGTCTTTAGACAATGCCATTTCATTAAAAATATCTATAACAATATACCTGACTATTGCATGTCGATGTGAGCATACCAAAATAACGTACTATTAGATCAGCTGTGTTACTTGTATCACCACGTAGTAAAACGTTTGATAAAGGAATAAATGATAGCGTTTGTACATTAATAACGTCTTATCTTTTGATACGTCGTTTTATTGAATTAATTTGAAAAAGTAGGATACCCATATGAGCACCCTGACCCCAAATCCAAGTGAAGTTAAGTTTACGCCTTATGTGCCAGCCCCAGACGAAGAGTATATGTCTGATGCCCAGCTAGAGCATTTTAAGGCTATTTTATTAGACTGGAAAAGCCAGTTGATTGGCGAAGCGGATCGTACTAAGAACTACATCCAAGATGAGTCAAGCGCTATGCCGGACATCAACGATCGTGCCACTCAAGAAGAAGAATTTGCGTTGGCTTTGCGTACACGTGACCGTGAACGTAAACTCATTCGCAAAATCGATAAATCTATGGTGGAAATCGAAAACGATGACTATGGTTTTTGTGAAACCTGCGGTGTGGAGATTGGTCTGCGCCGTTTAGAAGCGCGTCCCACAGCCACTCAATGTATTGACTGTAAAACATTGTCTGAGATTAAAGAGCGTCAAAACCAAGGGGCGTAAACGATCTGTCATTGACGTAATTACCAAAATATAAGTACCAGCACGAGCGGCCACACGATTGGTCGCTCGTCGCGTTTTGTTTGAGGCGTTTTTTGGCTAATGACCCATTCCATGTCACAAACTCACAGTACAGCAAGTAAAGCTGACCCAACCAATCATACCTTTTGAGACTGCGCCGACTCACAAAACAAGCTTATTTAAGCAATATCTTTTTACATGTATCTTTATTATTCTATCCATCACTTTTACTGATAATCCGCTACTTTAAAAACTAGCCAGATCCTTATGCACAATCAAGCCCTCGCACCACAGCCTATTGGCCGCTTTGCACCCTCACCCACTGGAGAGTTGCACCTTGGTTCACTAACCACTGCCCTTGCCAGTTTTTGCCACATAAAGTCACTAAATGGACAGTGGCTGCTACGTATCGAAGATACCGATACAGAACGCTGTGATCGACAGTTTACTGAGCAGATTCTGATCGATTTAGAGACACTGGGCTTACACTGGGACGGTGATATCATTTATCAATCTGAGCGTATTGATATCTACAATGACTACTTGTCGTCAGCCCTACGCCCACTGACTTATGGTTGCCAGTGCTCACGCAAAGATTTGGAGCAGTATTGGGCGCAAGAAGAACAAAACGGGCTTGTCAATGATACCAGCCAAGGCTCACCTAATAGGAAGCGTTATCCGCGCTGCTGTATCAAAGCTGGCCTTAATAGACAAGAGCATAAACTACGCATACAGCTGCCAGACTATAGAATTGGCTTTAACGACGGTATCCAAGGGATACAATGGGATAACCCTCAGCAAACGTTAGGTGATATGGTGGCGCGCCGCCAAGATGGTATGATCAACTATATTTTGGCCGCCAGCCTCGATGACGGTCTGCAGCAAGTCACCCATGTCATGCGCGGTCTGGATATCCTACCTATGACCACAGCGCAAATCAGTATCATGCGGGCGGTTCATCTGCCACCTATCGATCATTGGTATCACTTGCCATTAATATGTCATCCTGATGGACAAAAGCTTTCTAAACAGAATCTCGCTCAGCCGATTGACACGCGGGATCCAAGCCAGCTCATCGCTACTGCTTTACAACTCTTACAACAACCCGCCGTCGATCAAGATACCCCCACCAATATGCTCAAGCAAGCGATTGCTCAATGGGACAACACACCACTACAAGGTAAGCAACAACTGAACGCGCCTCATTGAATCTCATCAAAAAGCAAAAAGCGCCACCAGTAGCGACGCTTTTTGTTTAAATGAGGGCAGACGTTATCAATAAATCTGTTAAGAACCTAAAATCTATTAATAATATCGGCACTGGCTTTTTTCGATCTCAGGACTTTCTTTGTAGATTTTTAGCAATAGCGCTACCATGACTAGACTGATCAACATTGAAGAACCGCCGTAGCTAAAGAACGGCATGGTCAAACCTTTCGTTGGAATCGCGCCCATATTCATCGCGGCGTTAATAATCGTCTGCGCGATAAACACCACACCAATACCAAAGGCGGTGTAGCTCATACGCATCTGCCGACGCTTTAGCGCATTGTAACTGATACGCATCGCACTACCGATAATCAGCGCTTCGAGCACCAACACCATCGTCACGCCAACAAAACCCAGCTCTTCACCCGTAATCGCCAATAAAAAGTCGGTATGAGCTTCTGGTAGATGCGACAGTTTTTGCACGCTCTCACCGTAGCCCACACCCGTAAACTGTCCGCGACCAAAGGCGATCAAGCTGCGGGCTAGTTGATAATCCGTATCTTGCACATCGTCAAACGGATCCATAAATGACATCACACGCACCAATCGGTACTGCGCCGTCGTCACCATTAAGACAGCCCCACCAATAGCGGCTGCACCTAAGGCTAAGAAATGCTTGTAAGGGGCACCAGCGATGTAAAAAATCGCAAAAATGGTACCCAAAATAACGACAAAAGAGCCAAAATCTGGTTGCGATAACAGTAGGATGGTTATTAGCGCCACCACCAGCATAATTCGTAAGAAACCATCTAAGCCATTACGCACCTCAAAAGAGCGGCGCACCACAAAATCAGACACGAAGACAATCATGACTAATTTGGCCAGTTCTGCTACCTGAAAATTAAACAGTCCTAAGTTCAACCAACGCTTAGAACCATTAATAGGCGTACTAAACAGCGTTGCTACGAGCAATATGCCGGTAATACCCAATAAAATAAACTGGGTTTCGGTCTTATATAACGTTCGCAACGACACACCATAATAAGGGATGGCGGCGATAATAAGACCAATCATCATGTACAGCAGCTGGTTATTGAAAAAGTATAGCTCTGTCATACCGCGGCTGAGGGCAAAAGGAATAGACGCAGAAGCCACCATCAATAAACTGAGTACCAGCATACAGCCGACACTCGATAGTAAAATTGCGCGAGCTGACGGCATAGACAGTATACCGTCTGAACCAGAGGCTTGCTTGGGCTGCGACGAGGAACGAAAAAAAGAAGAGAGCGCCATAATTTTATATACACTAACGAACGAAAAACACGGCGTCTATTAAACGCCACCGTTTAAAAAATATAAAGTAAGTATTATCAAATGCTCAGCTACCCATATACATATGACGACTGAACAGACAATCAAGTAAAGAGCATAGCAGCCGGCTTGTTTGACCAGTTATTATGGACAGTAGCAGTAATTTATAAGCAAAACAATCATTTATAAATAAAATGCCCGCCTATATTCCTCTCACCCAAGGACTACTGACCTGCCTGCCACACCAACGCATTTAATCGATCATTAGACTGCTTGACTGGGCAGACTCAATTGATCAACCAGCTGACTGAAATGGTCACCGCGATCAGCATAGCCACTGTATTGGTCAAAGCTGGCACAAGCGGGTGACAGGAGCACAGCCTGCACTTGTGATAGGCTGCTTGCTGTCACTTGTTGAATAGTCGCAAAAGCGTTTTCTAACGTCTGACACTGATGTAAGGCAACGTCATCGCTTATGTTGGCTGCCCGTAGATGCTGCTCAATCTGCTGGGCGTCCTCACCGATAAACAGCACTTGACTCACATATTGGTTGATAAAAGGGGTCAGCTCGCCAAATTGCTGGCCTTTACCCTGTCCACCCAAAATCAACAACAGCTTCCCATCTTTTGGTGCATAGACCGCGCCCAGCCCTTCGATGGCAGCCATGGTCGAGCCGATGTTGGTGCCTTTTGAGTCATTAAAGTAATCAATGTCAGCAGCAGTTGCCACATACTGGCAGCGGTGCGCAAGACCTGTGAACTGCTGTAAAGTATCTAGCATACTATCAAGTGGTAAGCCTGCAAGCTCACCAAGCGCTAGTGCTGCTTGCGCATTGAGCAGATTATGACGACCTTTAATCAACAGTTTGTCTGCCGATAGTAGCCTTTCTGTACCGTGAGCAAGATAAATCTGGCCTTCAGGATCGGTGATAAGACCATATTGACCTTTATCCGGCGCATGAATACCCGTACTGATTCTGGGTAAATTGTCGGCAACCAACGGCCTTGTCAGTGCATCTTCACGATTAATGACCACCGACTTGGCCCCTTGAAAGATACGGTGTTTGGCTTGATGATAACCGAGCATGTCACCATGGCGATCTAAATGATCGGGCGACATATTCAGAACCGTCGCAACCTGTGCCCCCAAGTTAGTCACTGTTTCTAACTGAAAGCTAGACAGCTCAAGCACGGCCAATTCCATATCGGTATTATCCAATAAAGTGAGTGCTGGTACGCCAATATTGCCACCAACGCCGACATTGACACCAGCATCCGCCGCCATTTGTCCCACTAACGTGGTAACAGTGCTTTTGGCATTAGACCCCGTAATCGCTACTATCGGTACCGTACAAGCGTCACAAAACAGCTGAATATCGCTGACTACTGGAATATTCGCTTGACGGGCGGCAGCTACGGCTTCGGTATCAAGGGAGATACCAGGGCTGATAATAATACGTGCCGCTTGCTGCAACAGCTCGGCGTCGATTGCGCCAAATTGGCAAATATCAATCTCGGCTGGCAATTGATCAGCTAATCTGGGCGTCGCCTGAGCATCAGTAACTGCTACCTGATAGCCTTGATGAGCCAAATAGCGCGCTACTGATAGCCCAGATTGTCCCAAACCGACCACGACTTGTAGACCACTGCCTTTATGAAGTAAGCCGTCAGTTGCAGTATTGGTGGTCATATCTATTCCTTCTATTGGTCGAGCAAAGTGGCGTCAAACAAACCTACTATTAAGAAGCTGAATGATACCCTTAAGATAAAAAGTATCATAACGGTATCATTCAAATTTCGGTACTGGTTTTTTATGACTTTGTGCTATTATGCGCCTGTTTTTATATGAGGCGGCTAGTGTTATAATAGCTGCCCTAATCTGTATATGAGTGAGTATCACCCCAAGCGTTTCAGTTTAGCATGTTGCCACATTTAACGCGCTATTGTCACATCTCTTTAGCGACGATAGATGTTGTGGTCGTGCTGTGTCAGACTGCCGCTTTCATTTCGCAGATTACTTATCACCCTCTACCGCAGCAAATTATTGCTGACGCTATCCGTTGTTGTCGGTGCTATTTTCGAATACCTTACTTTAAGCAACCTGTTGTAAACACTATTTTTTTTAGATAATCTCCTAGATTTATTATGGGTGAACGTATTAGTGATACCAGTAAATAAATCAGTAGATATATTTATGACTGACCGTTAATAATTCAATGCCCCAACATGACGCCGTGCGTGTTGCCGCAAGCCAAGATGAATAGCTATTTTGATAGCGACGCGATCATTTTATTACTGCGCAATGATTACTTTTTTTGCCTCTAACCCTATACAGTTTACTTATGACATCTTTTATTGATACCTTGCGTGACGAGTGGTTTTCCAATGTTCGCGGTGATGTTTTATCAGGTTTGGTCGTCGCATTGGCCCTGATTCCAGAAGCCATTGCTTTTTCTATCATCGCAGGCGTTGACCCAAAGGTCGGCTTGTATGCCTCATTTTGTATCGCCGTGGTGATTAGTTTTGTCGGTGGCCGTCCAGCGATGATTTCGGCTGCGACTGGGGCGATGGCGCTGGTGATGGTGGATTTGGTCGCCGAGCATGGCTTACAGTATCTGCTAGCCGCTACTTTATTATGCGGTGCAATCCAGATCGTCATGGGAATTCTAAAGCTCGGTAACTTGATGCGCTTTGTTTCCCGCTCAGTGGTCATTGGCTTCGTCAATGCGCTGGCAATATTGATATTTGCAGCCCAGCTACCCGAGCTGAACCCAATGACCGAACGCGTTGGTATGACCGTTTATATCATGACGGCAGCGGGTTTGGCGATTATCTACTTGTTCCCGCTTATTCCTAAAATCGGTCGCGTGATTCCGTCACCGCTTATCTGTATTGTTGGATTGACGGCGGTCGCGATGTATATGAATCTTGATATTCGTAACGTTGGCAGTATGGGGGATTTGCCCGATTCTTTACCCATGTTTTTGTTGCCTGACATTCCATTGAATGTAACTACATTGCTGATCATCGCGCCTTATTCTATCGCGCTTGCCATCGTTGGCTTGTTAGAATCTATGATGACAGCCACGATCGTTGATGAATTGACCGATACGCCAAGTGATAAAAACCGCGAGTGTCGTGGTCAGGGTATGGCGAACGTAGTGTCAGGATTTTTTGGCGGTATGGCGGGTTGTGCAATGATTGGTCAATCAATGATCAACGTCAAGTCTGGCGGACGTACGCGTCTGTCTACTTTGATAGCAGGGGTGGTACTCCTCATTATGGTGGTGTTTTTAAGTGAGTGGGTCAGCCAAATTCCAATGGCCGCGCTGGTCGCTGTGATGATTATGGTATCGATCGGCACCTTTAATTGGCAATCTATTCGCGAGTTTAAAACGCACCCCGTGTCATTTAACATTGTTATGCTAGCCACCGTTTTGACCACGGTCTTTACACACAACTTAGCCTATGGCGTCGGTGTCGGCGTATTGCTCTCTGCGCTGGCATTTGCCAATAAGATTGGTCAGTTTTTAACCGTGTTTAGCGAGTATGATGACAGCAGTAACACACGCTATTATTACGTTCAGGGACAGGTTTTCTTTGCGTCTACGACGCAGTTCTTAAGTAGCTTTGATACCAAAGAAGCCTTGGACAGCATTCAAATTGATGTCAGCCAAGCGCATTTTTGGGACGTCAGCGCCGTTGACACTTTGGACAAGCTGGTCATGCGCTTGCAACGTGAAGGCATTGATGTCAAAGTGGTGGGACTCAACAATGCAAGCCGAACATTGATTGATCGCTTCTCTATCCACGATCGCCGCGATATTGGCTTATTGGATTAAGCCAGTCTGCGTCCGCTTTATCATGCTGACATTCGTCAGTGTTTTATAAAACTAAAGTTTAATAGAGGATCACGTTGATTAAAAAGGCTGGGTTGGTTCGTTACGTC
This sequence comes from Psychrobacter sp. CCUG 69069, assembly GCF_021023115.1. Lineage (NCBI taxonomy): Bacteria > Pseudomonadati > Pseudomonadota > Gammaproteobacteria > Moraxellales > Moraxellaceae > Psychrobacter > Psychrobacter sp. CCUG 69069. Next base: position 7,410 of record NZ_QQAI01000017.1, on the reverse strand, counting down.
CTAGTCCTCTACTGATTGGCTGATTTTTATTATTATTAACGTTGTGGTCGTCTTATGAGTAACTTGAAACCAGATAGTGTGATTGCGTGCTTAGACTGTCCTGATCATGTGCAAGCCGTGTTAGAGGCGAGCATGTGGGCCTCTACGCGCCTGCAATCCCCTGTTGGCCTGTTGCACTCTGTGCCAAGCTTGCAGCAAAAAGCAGCGGTGAACTATTCAGGCTGTCTTAATATCGATGATGAGCACACGCTGCTCGAGCAGTTCACGACCAAAGAGCATTTAAGTAACTGCGAGCTAAAAGCCCAAGGTAAGCTGTTGCTACATCAAGCCACGTCCTACTGTGAACAGCAACATCACAAACTTAAGACTTATACGTTGCATCGGCACGAGAAACTTAACGAAAGTATTGACTATGTCGATGACAAAGCACAATTGATCGTCATAGGCCACAATGTCACCTGCAAGTCTCCCTTAAGCCAACTCATCAGAGTGAGCCACTGCCCCATTTTGGTGACGCATGCACCATTTTTGCCCCCTACCACTGCCTTATTTGCTTTTGATAACAGCCCAACTTGCCATAAGCTACTCAACTGGCTGTGCAAAACGTCACTCGTGCGAGCGTTGACCGTGCACGTGGTCATGGTGGGTAAAGAGAACTCTGAAAACTGCGATGCGCTGCGTGAAGCCTATGCGCGGCTCAAGCAAGCGGGCATTAAGTCTAAAAAAGCACTACTAGACAGCCGTGACGTCACAGCTGCCTTAACTTACTATCAAAACGAGAATAATATAGGCTTATTGATGACGGGCGCCTTTGGTCACTCTCGTCTGCGCGAACTTGTAAAAGGCAGTGACACTAAAAAACTGCTGGGCAGCACCAAAACCCCCTACCTCCTGTTCCCTAAAGCTTAGCGTTAAGCTACTTATACCTTCACGCCTTTTTATTTGCTTATTTGCACGCAGAGCATGAACGTCAATATCGTGCTCTGCGGCTTGTCTTTGTTTCACCCTTTCCCTCTCAGCAGTACGTTTACCTCTATCCATCCTATCAACTCCTCAAACCAAGTTAGCAAATCGTCACATGAAATAGATGGATCGCCTCCCCAAGTACCTAAAAAGTTGGTTATAATAAAGTTTTCGTTGATTCAACGCCAACGGTTGATTGACATTGTCTGTGCTTATTATGGCAACTGATGTCATGACCACATAGACGGTATCACTTGCCACTGCTGTGGTTATTTTTGAGCAAATAAATCCAATCCTACCTCTCCCCCTTGAGTAAATTGGCACAGTTCTTGAATGACTTATGGTAAGCATGGCAGCGATACGATGCATACAGTGCCTCTATCAACCTGCGGCATCACACAAATAAGGAATTTTTTATGAAGCTAATCACTGCGATCTTAAAACCGTTTAAGCTCGATGATGTACGTGAAGCGCTTTCTGACATCGGTGTTAAAGGTGTCACAGTTACTGAAGTCAAAGGTTTCGGTCGCCAAAAAGGTCACACAGAACTCTATCGCGGCGCAGAGTACGTGGTGGACTTCTTGCCTAAAGTAAAAGTCGAAGTGGCGGTCATCGACGAGATGGTTGAACCTGCTATTGAAGCCATTACTCGTATCGCTAGCACAGGCAAAATTGGTGACGGTAAAATTTTCGTTACTGCGCTTGAGCAAGTCATTCGTATACGTACCGGCGAGACAGGCCCTGACGCGATCTAAAGCCTAAGGCCAACCTATAGACACAGACTTATAGCACACACCGATAGCTGTATTGCATCAATTCAAGGGGGAATTAATATGCAAAATCAAATCTTTGAGCTCCAGTACGCACTTGACACCTTTTACTTTTTGATATGTGGGGCGCTAGTCATGTGGATGGCAGCGGGCTTCACCATGTTAGAAGCCGGTCTTGTTCGTTCAAAAAATACGGTTGAGATTCTAACCAAAAACATCGCGCTCTTTGCGACCGCTTCTATCATGTACATGATATGCGGCTACGCCATTATGTATGGTGGTGAGCTATTTTTGAGTGGCATTGCAGGCAATGCGACATTAGTAGAAGATGCGCTAACCGCATCAGCTGAAAATGGTTTTGGCGGTGATTCTGTTTACTCTGCTGCGTCTGATTTTTTCTTCCAAGTGGTGTTTGTCGCGACCTGTATGTCTATCGTATCAGGGGCTGTGGCTGAACGCATGAAGCTGTGGTCGTTTTTATTATTCGCCGTGGTGATGACTGGCGTGATTTATCCATTAGAAGGCAGCTGGACGTGGGGTGGCAAAGACGTCTTTGGTCTATTTAACCTCGGCGACATGGGTTTTTCTGATTTTGCAGGTTCGGGTATCGTCCATATGGCAGGGGCAGCCGCGGCCTTGGCAGGCGTCTTACTATTAGGTGCACGTAAAGGTAAGTATGGGCCTAATGGTGAGATACGCGCAATTCAAGGTGCTAACCTACCATTAGCAGCGCTTGGTACTCTTATATTGTGGATGGGCTGGTTTGGCTTTAACGGTGGTTCTGTGCTAAAGCTTGGCGACATTGCTAGCGCCAACTCAGTTGCGATGGTCTTTTTGAATACCAATGCAGCAGCTGCTGGTGGTGCCGTTGGTGCTTTATTAGTAGCACGCCTCATCTTTGGTAAAGCTGATTTGACGATGCTCTTAAATGGTGCACTTGCAGGGTTGGTCGCAATCACTGCAGAGCCTTCCACCCCATCTGCGTTGCAAGCGACCCTTTTTGGTCTCATCGCTGGTGTGATTGTTGTGCTCTCTATTCTAGCACTAGATAAAATAAAGATAGACGACCCTGTGGGGGCGATCTCCGTTCATGGTGTGGTTGGCCTATTTGGTCTACTTATCGTACCGATTACCAATCCAGCAGCGACGCTCTTGGGTCAGATTGCTGGGGCCGCTACTATTTTTGTTTGGGTATTCGTTGCCAGCTTAATCGTTTGGGCCATCATCAAGGCTGTCATCGGTCTACGTATCTCTGAAGAAGATGAGTATGAAGGGGCAGATATAGCTGAATGTGGTATGGAAGCTTATCCAGAGTTTGTAAGATAAAGGTGTTGAAGGTCGATTAACCGACACGCACTAAAAATCCCGCAATACCTTTCGGTAATGCGGGATTTTTTGATCAGATTTATACTAGACTTTAAAAATGAAAAATTAGCTTATTTCTTTTTCCACTCTTGACTGCGTGAGAATGGACCAATGTAACCTCTTAGCTTTAAGGTATTTCCGCTTAAATTTGCTGTCATACGATAGTCTTTGCCCTTCTCAGGATCAGTAATCGTACCACCACTGTACTTCCCACCACCATCAGCTTTTAGACCTCTAATAATAGTTGTGCCAATGTGCTTTTTACCTTTGGCTGAGTTAGTAGCAATAAGAGTACCTGTTAGTACACCGTTTGACTCAGTAATCTTTACGGTACCTTTTGGCTTGCCTTCATCATATGTCTGCCAAGTGGTATTGGCTAATGGGTCAGCGGCGAATGCCATGCTGGCTAAACTGATACCTGCAACTGCTAACGTGGTTTTTGTAAATAACTTCATAGATTGACTCCCTTCGTACAATGATTATGCGAAACGTTATGTTTCTGGTGTTCTATGCTTATCCTTTGCTAGAATCTTTACTACAAGTATCGCGGCTTTACCCTGTTGAACAGCTCATTAACCGCCCTTACTTATACGTTTTTTCAAAGACTTGCGCGACATAAGCGATGTCTTGACTCATTATAAGCAATTTTTATGGTTTGCCTAGTAATTTTTTTATGCTTTATTCTTGCCATAAAAACAAAACCATATCAAAGAGTTACAGGAAAGGGTTGTCGATATTTATACCCGACTGGTCATCATTTTCTTTTGACTTTTCCGCATTATTACTATAAATGTCAGGGGTCTCAAAAGCCTGCACAATTTTAGCGGTCAGCTCATGTAACTGCTGGGCTTGCTGATAGCCAGTGGCGTCTAAAGTCAGTTCAATATCACCATATATAATGATTTTATCTACTTGATTTTCGATTACGAGCTCACCAATCTGCATGCTTTGGTGGTTATTAGCAAATGGCTCAATCATCTGATTATCCTTTTTATTAACAGCAGCTTGTTCGCTTTCCTAAATTGGGCGGTTTTACTCACATAAAAGGCTTTATGCCTGTAATTGTGCCAATAGCCACTCAAAAATTGCCCAAACAAACAGCAGCCAATCAGGCGCTTCTGTTGACGTCTCGGGAATATCTGAGCCCTCACCTGCTTTTAACGGCAGATCAAATGCATGCGCTTTGGTTTTACTGTCCAAGACGGGTAAGACATCGATGCCAATCTTGGTCGCTAATTCATCCACACTGAGGATCTCTATGCGTTCTGATTCATCATTGGGCGCATAATAAACCCCTGCTTGATTGATCGCTGGAATATAGACTGCTTTGAAAAAATGACTGGGTACGAGCACCCGACCAGCAAGCTGCTTGGTTTTTTTGTCCGTAAAGGCCACGCCTGTTACCGTGTAAACCTCACCATATTGCTGCGTCAAGTAACGGGTCGCCGATTCAATATTGCGCCAAATATAGCGGTTATTACGTGGTGATTGCGGGGCTATATTGGCCAGACTAAAGCTATCATACTGTTGACTGCGCGTTGCCATATCAGCATTGGGCGCTAAATGCCCGCGATCATAACCAGATCCTGAATAGTCAGACAACGAGGCGCGCACTGATTTTGGCAGACGACTTTCTTCATGAAAGCTGTCTTCACGGTCTATTTGCTTGGCTTGTTGCAGACGTGTACGATCCAGATACTCAGCCGACCACAGCGGTGTACGGGCCACACCTGAATACATCACTGCAAAACCATCCATGCATAGCGACTGTGTTTTGTTACTTAACTTGGTATTGATGAATTCAGGATAAATACCACCATAAAAAGATTGGCTACACTGGGTAAAGTCATCAGCATGCGCTGAGTTTATGCTTACTACAACCGTCATTACGGCCATTATTATGCTTTTTTTCAAATTGTGTTTGAGCCTGCCAAGACTTATCATGCAACTTTCAACCATTTATACTTGTAATTACGTATACGCTATCCTAGCAGGCGCCTACAAATAAAGAAAGATAAGGCTTAGGTCGTGACATTTTAAATGGTATCCGCTATACTTAGGCGTTCAAAAAACGGTGAAGTGGGTGAGTGGCTGAAACCGCACGCCTGGAAAGTGTGTATACGTTCATAGCGTATCGAGGGTTCGAATCCCTCCTTCACCGCCAATCTTATTAAATACTAGTTTTCCTAGCTTGTCCTAAACTATCCTATATACATCTTAAACCCTTTATAAATAACGCTTCTAGCGTTTTTTTTATGTCTAACGTTTTCCTAATCTATCCGAACATAACCCACCTATCCCATGGCTTGTGTTGGTCTATTCGTTGGTCTATTATTTCATTAGACCTCAAAAAGACCAACATTTAGGCTTTATGATTCAGCATTAGACCAACGTACTTGTTGTATTTCTTGATTCATATAGCTTGTAGCCATAGGGAATAGACCAACATGTTAAGCGATAGTAAGATACGCAAGCTTAAACCTAGTGAGAAATGCACACCTTCACGTCCTGACAAATACAGTGATCAGCAAGGCTTACAGCTATTAGTACGCAATACTGGCACAAAGACATGGATAAGCGCCTATCGCTTCGATGGTAAGCAGACACGGCTCACACTTGGTACTTACCCCATCATGTCGCTTGCTGAAGCCAGACAAGCCAATACTGAGATTAAAGCGCTACTTGCTGATGGTATCGATCCAAAAAATAAAAAGCGTCAAGATAAGCTTGCCAATATTCACGCGCAAAAATTTAATGACTACGCCTTAGACTGGCTGGTTGAGCGTAAGCGTAATGTCAAACCGCGCACCTATCAGCAAGACTATAACCGTATGCATAAAGATGTGTTGCCACACTTTGAAGGTATTGCACTAAAAGATGTAAGCTTTGAGGATTGTCGATCGATGGCAGATGAGATCGAAAAGCGTGTGAACAAAGACGGTGAGCCGCCACGCGAGGTAACCAGACGCACTATTGATCTGGTTGCTAATGTTTTAAAACGTGCCAAACGTGAACGCATCATTGAGCAAAACCCAATCGATGATCTAAAGGAGCTCTACCCAAAAGCCAAAAGCCAGCACATGAAGCATGTGGATATCCATGAGCTACCTGCCCTACTCCAAGCTATCGAGGGCTATCATGGTCACGACCAAACCCGATTAGGTATGAAGTTTTTAGCCTACTCATTTTGTCGTACTATCGAGCTGCGTATGATGAAATGGGCGCATATAGACTTTGCCAATCGGTTATGGCGTGTTGATATTGATAACCTTAAAATTGCACGTAAGCATGTCGTACCACTGTCAGATCAAATGCTCAAAGTGCTAGAGGAAATGAAAGCCATCACGGGGCAATATGAGTACGTATTTTATCATACAGGCATGCATCAGCCATATAGTGAAGAGTTCATTAATAATGCGCTTGATATCTTAGGTTATGCTGGCAAACAAACAGGTCACGGCTTTCGTCACATAGCCTCTACCAATCTAAACGAGCTTGGCTATATGGGCGACGCGATTGAAAAGCAGATGGCTCATGATAAAAAGAGCAGCATTCGCGCGGTTTATAACCACGCGCAGCATTTAGAGGAGCGTCGTAAAATCATGCAGGTCTGGGCAGACTTTTTAGACCTATTGAGAGACACAGGCGAGGTCGTGGACTTTCAGACAGCAAGGCAGCAAATTGAGCAGTCACTGGCAAGTAAGCAACCAAACACATTACAAAACGCTGATAAACAAGATCTGCTCAAAGCGCTATTAGAGCAAGGTATCACAGCTGATGAGCTGCAAGTCTACATTGAGAATAACTGATGTATTTAACTATTACGAGAAGCTATTAAAGCCGTCTATCAATATGAACTTTACTAGACTCAATAAACTTTGCATTACAATCAGTTGAGCTGCATATAGAATTTATCGGCTTAGGCTCAGAAAACCAGAAAAATATATCCCTGTATTAAGTCATAACTTAGCGTAATTTTCTGTATTAGTATCGGCTGTTTCCTTAGCTTGTTTTCCATTGCTTCCTTCAGGATAAAATGGCTGTAATGTATTAACTTCTTGTTTGGGTGTAATAGTCTCAGCTGGCACATCTTCATTATCGTATGTCGATGAGCCAACCGATTCTGCATCATAATCGCTACTTAACTCTTGCTTATCTTTAGTTAGGAAAGTGTCTTCAGAAATGACTGAACCGCCCCGGGATTGTCGGAGACTCAACATTCTGAGAGAATACGACAATGAAAAAACAAACCTACACTCCTGAGATTAAAGAACGCGCCGTTCGCATGCTGATAGAAGCGTTGGGCGACTAT